>CAYUYN010000042.1:1220-5043 GCA_964449185.1 uncultured Anaerolineales bacterium
GTCCTGTGGCGGCTCACGCCAACTCGCTCCCAGGCTGAAATTCGCCCGATGCGGGCCTCCCGGCTTGACAACCCAACCCCGCCGCCTGTAATATCGTTTCACATAGTGAAGCGGTGTTCCAAAAACGGCCGGTCCCTCGCGCCGTTGTTTACCAACACCCTGGCCCTCTTCAATCAAAAGTTACTTTCCGATGCCTATCCCCACCCCCTTCCACAGCCGCACCGCACCCCTCTGCCAGAGCCATGAGTGGCGCAATTGGTCCGGCTACCTCGCGGCCGGTGTTTACGAAATCAACCACGACCGCGAATACTACGCCATCCGCAACGCCGCCGCCCTTATCGACGTCAGCCCGCTGTACAAATACGAAGTCACCGGTCCCGACGCGCTGCGCCTCGTCAACCGCGTCATGACCCGCGACGTGCGCCGCTGCGCGGTGGGCCAGGTCATGTACACGCCCTGGTGCGACGAGGCCGGCAAGATCATCGATGACGGCACCGTCTCCCGGCTGGCCGAAGACCGCTTTCGCATCACGGCGGCCGACCCCAGCGGGCTGTGGTTTGCCGACTGCGGCTACGGCCTGAACGCGCGCGTGCGCGATGTGTCCGAGGCGCTGGCCTCCGTGGCCCTGCAGGGGCCGAATGCCCGGCGGGTCCTGGGCGCCGTAGCGCCCGGCGCCGGGCTGGAGCAGCTCAAGTATTTTCGGCTGGCCGAGCTGATGTGGGAGGGACACCCGCTCACCGTCACCCGCACGGGTTACACCGGCGACCTGGGCTACGAGCTGTGGGTGGCGCCCGAGCAGGCCCCGCGTCTGTGGGATCGGCTCATGGAAGCCGGCCGCGCCTATGGCCTGCTGCCGGCCGGCATCATCGCTCTCGACATCGCCCGCGTCGAAGCCGGCTTGCTGCTCATCGAGGTGGACTACATCTCCTCGCTCAAGGCCCTCATCGAGCCGCAGAAGTCCTCGCCCTTTGACGTGGGGCTGGATTGGACCGTAGCGCTCGACAAGGACAACTTCGTGGGGCGCCGCGCCCTGCGCGCCGAGCACGCGCGCGGCTCCAAGTGGCAGTGGGTGGGCCTGGATATCCACTGGGGCGCGCTCGAAAAGCTCTTTGGCGCGGTCAACCTCGCGCCGCGCGTCGCCGGCCGCGCCTCGCGCGTGGCCGTGCCACTCTACGCCGCCAGCGGCCAGCACATCGGCCAGGCCACCAGCCTTACCTTCTCACCCATCCTGAAAAAATACATCGCCCTGGGCACCGTCGAGCGCCCGCACGGCCAGCTCGGCGACACCCTGGAAATGGAATTCACGGTCGAATACGTCCGGCACAAGCTCCCCGCGACGATCGTCAAGACGCCCTTCTACGAACCACTGCATAAGAAAGGGATTAGTAACAGGTAGTTTATGGCTAGGAAGTATGACGTCGTCATCATCGGTGCCGGCCACAACGGCCTCGTCACCGCCGCCTACCTGGCGCGCGCCGGCAAGCGCGTGCTCGTGCTGGAGCGCCGTCACCTGGTGGGCGGCGCCAGCGTCACCGAGGAGGTCTACCCCGGCTTCAAGTTCTCGGTTTTCTCCTACGTCGTCAGCCTGCTGCGGCCCGAGATCATTCGCGAGCTGGAGCTGCCCCGCCACGGCCTCACTATCCTGCCGCTCGAGAGTACGCTGACCCCGCTGCCCAACGGCGACTACCTCTATCGCGACGGCGACCACTACCGCACCCTGCGCGACATCGCCCGCCACTCGCGCCACGACGCCGAGGCGTATGACGACTACGCCCGCGGCATGTATTTCATGGCCAAGGCGGTCAAGTACATGCTGGGCATCGTCCCGCCCGACCCCACCACGCTCAACCCGCACGATCTGCTCGGCCTGGCCAACCTGGGCAAGCACTTCCTGGGCTTGGGGGAAGACCAGCTCTACACCCTGGCCAAGCTCATGACCATGAGCGCGGCCGACTTCCTCAACCAGTGGTTCGAGTTTGATCCGCTTGTGGCGACCATGTCGGCCAGCGGCATCATCGGCACCTTCCTCGGGCCGCGCTCGCCTGGCACGGCCTACGTGCTCCTCCACCACTACATGGGCGAGATCGACGGCGCCTTCCGGGCCTGGGGCTTTGCGCGCGGCGGCACCGGCGCCATCGCCGAGGCCATCGCCAGTGCCGCCCGCGAAGCCGGCGTGGAGATCCGCTGCAATGCCCGCGTGGGCAAGGTCATCGTGCGTCACGGCACGGCCGTGGGCGTGGCCCTGGAAAATGGCGATGAGCTGTATGCCGATCGCGTCATCTCCAGCCTCGATCCCAAGCAGACCTTCCTCAACTTGGTCGAGCCGGGCCAGCTCCCCAACGACCTGGTAGACGCCGTGCGCAAGTTTAACATCCGCGGCTCGTCGGCCAAGGTGAACCTGGCGTTGGATGGCCTGCCGGAGCTGGCGTGCCTGCCCGGCGCCGGCGCCCACCTGGCCGGCGCTGTCTCCATCAGCCCCAGCGTGGATTACATCGAGCGCGCCTACGATGATGCCAAGTATGGGCAAATATCGCGCAAACCGTACATCGACATCATCCTGCCCTCCGTCATCGACCCCGGCATGGCGCCCCCCGGCAAGCACGTCATGTCGTGCTTCGTCCAATACGCGCCCTACGCCCTCAATGAAGGCGATTGGGAGACGCGCCGCGACGAGCTGGGCGAGGCCGTGGTCAACACCCTGGCCGAGTACATGCCCAATCTCAAGAGTCTCATCCTGCACCGCCAGGTGCTCTCGCCTTGGGACATCGAGCAGACCATCGGCATCACCCAGGGCAACATCTTCCACGGCGAGTTGACCCTGTCGCAGCTCTTCTTCCTGCGCCCGGCGCCCGGGGCCGCGCAGTACCGCACGCCCCTGCGCCACTACTACCAGTGCGGCTCGGGCACGCACCCCGGCGGCGGCATCACCGGCGCGCCGGGCCGGCTGGCCGCGCTCCAACTGCTCAAGGACTGGAAGCGATGACGCGCGCGCGGAACGGGGCTATGTACGACGCCATCATTATCGGCGGCGGCCACAATGGCCTGGTGACGGCCGCCTACCTGGCGCGTGCCGGCCGGCGTGTGCTGGTGCTCGAACAGCGCCCCAGCCTGGGCGGCGCCGCGGCCACCGAAGAGATTTGGCCCGGCTACCAGGTGAACACCGGCGCGCATGACGCGCGCCTGCTGCTGCCGCGGGTGGTGGACGACCTGGGCTTGCGCCAACACGGCCTGGCCTTTCTGGAAAACCCGGTCACCGTGCTGGCGCCTCAGCCCGATGGCCGTGCCCTCACGCTGTATCGCGACCTGGCGCGCAGCCAGGCCGCCATCGCGCCGTTCTCCCGCGCCGATGCCGAGAAGTACCCGGCCTTTCTATCGCTCGCCAATCGCCTGATCGATGCCCTGGCGGGCGTGCTGACCCTGACCCCGCCCGGCCTGGGCCAGCTTAAGCCGGGCGAATTGTTCCCCTGGGCCCAGGTCGCCCTGGAGGCGCGCAAGCTGGGCCAGCACGACATGATGGAGCTGCTGCGCGTGCTGCCCATGACCGCGGCGGAGTTCCTGAACGAGTGGTTTGAGAGCGAGGCGCTCAAAGGCGTGCTGGGCGCGGCCGGCGTCATCGGCGGGCCGTTTGGGCCGATGGCCTCGGGCACGTCCTTCATGCTGCTCTACCAGCGGCTGGGGGCCGCGGGCGGGCACCAGTTCATGCAGGGTGGTTTGGGCCAACTGTCGCAGGCACTGGCCAAGGTGGCCACGACGCACGGCGCTGAGATTCGCACCGGCTGTGCGGTCACCGGCATCGTCCTGGCCGATGACGGCGCCACCGGCG
>CAYUYN010000042.1:5143-18294 GCA_964449185.1 uncultured Anaerolineales bacterium
GCCACCGGCGTGACCCTGGCCGATGGGCAGACCGTGTCAGCGCGGGTGGTGGTGTCGGGCGCGGACCCGCGCCGCACCCTGTTTGGACTGGTGGGCGCGCCCAACCTGGAGCCGCGCTTTATGCGCCAGGTGCGCAACATTCGCTTTCGCGGCGCCACGGCCAAGGTCGTGCTGGGCCTCAGCGGGCGGCCGCGTTTCGCTGGAGCGCCAGAGGACGCTGAGAGCCTGGGCGGCCACATCCTCATCAGCCCCAGCCTGGAATATCTTGAGCGCGGCGCCGACGACGGCAAGTACGGGCGTCTCTCCGAGCGGCCCCTGCTCGAGGCCGTCATCCCCACCGTGCTGGACCCCGCCCTCGCCCCGGCCGGCCAGCACCTCATGACCGTCACCGTGCAGTGGGCGCCCTATCACCTGCGCGACGGCCATTGGGACCAGATGCGCGAGACCCTGGGTGAGCGGGTGATCGACACCCTGGCGCAGTCCGCGCCCGGCTTCCGCGAGTTGGTCGTGCACCGGCACGTCATCAGCCCGCTGGATTGGGAACGCGACTACGGCCTGACCGAGGGCAGCATCTTTCACGGCGAGATGGGCCTGGACCAGTTGCTGTTCATGCGGCCCGTGCCCGGCTATGGCCAATACCGCACGCCCATCGCCGGTCTATACCTGTGCGGCGCGGGCACCCACCCCGGCGGCGGCGTCACCGGCGCCCCCGGCTACAACGCCGCCCGCGAAATTCTCAAAGACCTGCGCCGCTAAGCGCCATTTCACGGACCACGCCCCACTCCCTGGTCTTGGTGCGCGGCCTGCCGGAGCCATCACCTGCCCACATCCGCCGACGCCCGTCTTGCCCAAAGGAGATCCCCATGAGTGCAACATTCGACATGCGCTTGATCCAGCGCGGCGCCCGCCTGCGCCGGACACCCTACTTCGCGGCGACTCAACGCCACGGCGCGCAGGCCTACACCGTCTACAACCACATGTTCTTCCCCATTAATTATGACGAGCTGGAGGCCGAGTACCACGCCCTGCTCAACGACGTCACCTTGTGGGACGTCAGCGTTGAGCGCAATGTCGAGATCACCGGTCCAGATGCTTTCCAGTTCACCAACTGGCTGACCCCGCGCGACCTCACCAAGTGCCAGGCGGGGCAGGGCAAGTATGTGGTCATCAGCGCTGATGATGGCGGCATCGTCAATGACCCGGTGCTCATGCGGCTGGGCGAAAATCACTTCTGGCTGGCCCTGGCCGACAGTGACGTGCTGCTGTATGCCCGCGGCGCGGCGCTTAACTCTGGCCTGGATGTCACCATCGTCGAGCCTGACGTCTCGCCCCTCCAGATCCAGGGCCCCAAGTCCAAGCTGGTCGTGCAGGCGCTGTTCGGCGACCGGGTGCTCGACCTGCCTTACTACCATTTCATCGAAACCGAGCTGGACGGCATCCCCGTCATCGTCACCCGCACCGGCTGGACCGGCGAGGTGGGCTACGAGGTCTACCTGCGCGACGGCAGCCAGGGCGACGCGCTGTGGGAGCGCATCATGGACGCCGGCCGTCCATACGGCATCCGCCCCACCGGCCCGTCCGACATCCGCCGCGTCGAGGCCGGCATCCTCAACTACGGCATCGACATGACGCTCGATAACAACCCTTACGAGGTGGGCCTGGGCTGGCTGGTGGATGACGCCAAGCCAACGGACTTTATCGGCAAGGCTGCGCTGAAGCGCATCAAGGCCCAGGGGGTCAAGCGCAAGCTGGTGGGGGTGGAGATTGCCGGCGAGCCGGTGGATTTCAACATGACCCGCTGGCCGGTACACGGCAACGGCGAGGTGGTTGGGTTCATCACCTCCGCGCTGTACTCGCCGCGGCTGGCCCGCAACATCGGCTATGCCAATGTGCCGGCCGCGCTGGGTGAGCCCGGCACGCGCCTGAAAGTCGAGGTGCCCGAGGCGGGCGAGCGCGAAGCCGTGGTGGTGGTGAAGCCGTTTGTGGACCCGACCAAGGCGATCCCGAAATCCTGATAAAAAAATGACCCGCCAGGTTTCAAAAACTTGGGTGAGTGACGGACTACTAGCCCAGAACGACGAGACGTCTACTCATCCAGCGCCTCACCTGGCTCGGCCTTGGCCTGCCACTCGTCCGCCGGCGCCGCCTCGCTGTCCGGCACGTTCGGCTCTGCCACGCCGGCCGCCGGCATGACGGCCTCGCCCTCGGCGTCTGCCTCGGCCGGTGGGGTGGGGCGCGGGCGCCGCGTAATCGGTCGCCCGAAAATCAAAAACCCGGTATGCGCCACCATCCGGTCGGTCGGTCGCAGCCGCTCCGGCACCGTTTTGTAGTAGCGCAGCAGGATCTCACAGACCTCGATGAACTCATAGCCGTCGCGCTCCATGGCGATGAGCAGGGTGGAGACCTGGTTGGTCGTCGGCAGGATGCTGCCAAAAAAGCCGCCGCCCTTGAGTGCCTTGCGCACCTGCCCGGTGTAATCCCAGGGATTGGGCACATCCAAAAAGAAGGCGTCGGCGTCGGTCTCGTCGAAGCCTTCGGCGATGTCCCGCAGCTTGAACGTCACCCGGTCGCTCAGCCCGGCGCGCTCGATGTTGCGCTGGGCCGTGCGCTGCATGTCGGTCCGTATCTCGTAGGTGATGACGCGCCCGGTCGGTCCGACGATCTGTGCCAGCACGGTGGTCATCCCGCCGCTGCCGCTGCCGGCTTCCAGCACGGTCTGGCCGGGCTTGATCGACAGCTTCATCAGGATAAAGCCGCTGTCTTTGGGATAGATGATCTGTGAGCTGCGCTTGATCTCGCGGATCAGATCGTCCGTGGAAGGCTCCAGCAAATAGAAGCCGTGGCCCAGGTGGGTGTAGACCTCCGAGCCTAGTTCCTGGCCAATCAGGTTGTCATGCGCCAGGTAGCCGCGGTGGGTATCCAGCCGCCCGCCTGCCACCAGCCGAAAAATGAAGTACTTTTTATCGCGGCCGACCAGTTGAACGGTGTCGCCCGCCTGGGCTAAAGCCATGGGTGCGTGTCCTTGTGTGCCAAACAAAACTGCTCTCGCCGCTGCGCAGCGGCCAGACCCTCGCGGGCGTCTGCCCTGCGGGTCTGGCGATCCCCGCGAAGCGGTTGTGTTAGGCGGTCTGAGTGATGTGAGTGCCGTGCCGATTATAGCGTTTTTCCTCAGGTCCAAGTTGTGATACACTGCAAAAGTTCACCGTCTAGGAGAATGGTAAATGAACACAGGCAAACGCGTCGTCTGCATCGAAGACGAGCCGGAGATGATTGACCTCGTCAAGCTGATCCTGAGCCGCAAGGGCTTCCAGGTGGTCGGCGCGATGGGCGGACGCGAAGGCCTCGAAGCCATTTTGCGCGAGAAGCCCGACTTGGTGCTGCTGGACCTGATGATGCCGGACATGGATGGGTGGGAAGTCTATCAGAAGATGAAAGCCGACGAGACCGCCAAGAACATCCCCGTCATCGTCGTGACGGCCAAGGCCCAAAGCATTGATAAGGTCTTGGGCCTGCACATCGCCAAAGTGGACGATTACATCACCAAGCCCTTTGGGCCGCAAGAACTGCTCGAGAGCGTCGAGAAGGTTCTGGCCCGCCAGGCCCAAGAAAGCGGCGCCTGACGCCGCCTCGCTTATCAGGCGCGCGGCAACCAACCGGGGGTGGCTCGCAACGCCGCCCCCGTTTTTATGCCGGCCCCTATGCCTCGCCACACTCACGCATGCGCCGCACCGTAACCCTCCGCCACGCCGCCACTGGCCGGCCCTTGCTGACCCGGGTGCGCTGGGCGGATTCTTTTGGCAGCCGGCTGCGGGGCTTCATGTTCCGCCGGTCCTTAGCCCCGGGCGAGGCCCTGGTCATGGTCGAGGCGCGCGAAAGCCAGGTGGCCACCAGCATCCACATGTTCTTTGTGAGCTTCGCGCTGGGTGTCGTGTGGCTGGATAACGCCGGCCGGGTGGTGGACAAGGTCGAAGCCCTCCCCTGGCGGCCGTACTACGCGCCCCGCGGCCCGGCGCGCTACATCCTGGAGACCCATCCCGACTTCCTGGCCCAGGTCGCCGTCGGCGACGTGCTGGCCTTCGACCACGATGACCCTGCCTAAAGCCTCTCGGATTTTGCCTGCGCCCGCACAGCGTCTGGTGCTGTGGCTGCTGGCCGCGCTGCTCGTATTGGGCGGCCAAACCCAGCGCGTGCGCGCCCAGGCCGCCGGGCCGCAGTACCTGGTGGCGGAAGGCGACACGCTCTACACTATCGCCCTCAGTTTCGGCATCAGCCTGGCGACCCTGCAAGCCGCCAACCCCAGCGTCGATCCCGCCGCCCTCGCGCTCGGCCAGTCTCTGGTCATCCCCGGCTTTGAGGGCGTGCAGGGCACCCTGGCCACCCACACCCTGCAAGCCGGCGAGTCATTGGACAGCCTGGCCCTGCGCGTGGGCCTGGCGCGCGACACCCTGGTGCGGCTCAACCGCGTGGTCAACCCGCAGCAGCTTTATCTCAACCAGGACGTGGTGGTGGTGGACCAGGCCGATGCCGGGCCGGCGGTGCCGGCTGGGCAGACCTATGCCGCGCGGTCGGGCTCCGGACTGCTGGCGCTGGCGGCCGCCCGCAACACCAGCCCCTGGGGCCTGGCCCGCGTCAACCGCCTGGCCACGCCCAACCGGCTGGCCCCCGGCGGCACGGTGGTCGTGCCCGGCGGCGAACGGCCGCCCCTGGCCCTGGCCTACCCGGTGCGCGAGCTTCAAATCGGTCCCTTGCCGCCCACCCAGGGCGAGACCCTGGTGGTCAAGGTCATCAGCGATGAGCCGGTGACTCTGGCCGGGCAGTTCGGGGACGAGGGGCTGCACTTCAACACCGACGACCCGGCCTCGAACGTGCAGGTGGCGCTCCAGGGCCTCTATCGCCTCTCGGACCCGAACCTGTACCCGCTCAGCCTGGTCGCCACCGACGCTTCCGGCGTGGCGGTGGCCTTTGCTCAGCCGGTGCCGGTGCGGGCGCGCGCGCTCGTCTACGACTTGCCGCTCACGGTTAACCCGGCCACGCTCGACCCGGCCGCGACCGAGCCGGAAAACGTTCAGGTGCGCGTCGTGGTGGCGCCCGTGACCCCGCAGCGCTATTGGAGTGGGTTGTGGGTGGCGCCGTCGGTGGGCCAGTGGCGGTCCCTGTTTGGCTCACTGCGTTCCTACAACGGTGGGCCTTACGACAGCTTCCACGGCGGCCTAGACTTCTCAGGCGGCGAGGATCGGCCCATCACCGCGCCGGCGCCGGGCAGCGTGGTCTTTGCCGGCCCGCTGACCGTGCGCGGCAACGCCACAATTGTCGATCACGGTTGGGGGGTGTACACCGGCTACTGGCACCAGTCTTCCATGGTGGTCGAGGTTGGCCAGCGCGTAGAGACCGGGCAAATCTTGGGCTACAACGGCGCGACGGGCCGGGTGACCGGCCCGCATCTGCACTGGGAAGTCTACGTGGGCGGCCGGCAGGTGAACCCGCTGACCTGGACGGAGGTCGTGTTCCCGTAGCGCGGCCGGAAGCTAGTTGACGGCATCACTGTCGTCGGCCAAGTCGCCGCGTTCCATCGCGGCCAGGAGCGCTGCGGCCGCCGCGGCATGCGCCTCGGGCACCAGGATGTCCACCATACCCAGCGGGCCGACCGTCAACCCAAAGGCCGCCCCGGCGCCCTCGCGGGATAGCTCACAGGGAATGCCCGCGGCGCCCAAGACGCTCTGGATGATGGTGGCCTCACCCGGGCCGGAGGTGGTGTAGACCACCACGAAGCGTTGCGACATTTGACCTCCACAGTGATCAGAATAATGGCCGGCGTAGGCGCCCGCAAACTCAGCTCCCTGGCCGGGGCGAATTTCAGTTTGGCGGGCACGGTGTGGGTGCATGCATTCTGCATCCAGGGTGCATTTCGCATTTTTGGCCGCGCCTCGACTACCAGGCCACCAACGCAATACGCAATACGCGCGCCCGGGCCACCCACGGGAGATGCACCCCTTATCTAGTTGGATTTTACAACGGTTCGCGGGCCGGGTATAATTGCCCACCCAACCATTCCGAATGATAATCCTTCCGACCATCTCCGCTAACAGAATGACTGAGGTCCACAAGCGTGACTGAACGCCAAACACAGACGGCGGCCTATTGGGGTGAGGCTTTTATGATCGAGGAAGGCGATCTCGATTATCTTTACAACCTGCTGCTCGAAGAAGAAACACCCCTGAGCACCGACGAGATGGCGCTGGCCATCATCGAGCGCCGAACCGAACGCGAAACCCAGGCCATCAAGCGGCGCGAACAGGGCACCACCCTCTTTCGCCCTCAAGATGCCTTTGCGGTTGGCCAGCAGTTGGTCTTCTCCGCGCTCGACTATACCCTGGGCACGGTGGTCGGCGTGCGCGGCGGGCGCAACCCCGAGTATCTCGAGTTTGACGTCATCAAGGTCGACTTTGGCGAGGGCCGCCCCACGCGCGAGTTCGCCACGCGCCTGGCCCACCACAAGCTCAACCAGCAAAGAGCCGAAACCAGCATGGGCGAGGTCAAGGCGCCCGACACGCTCTTTGCCGAGTACGGCGCCGACATTGCCTCCAAGCTCGACCAGCGCCTGAGGGCCAACCCCGACATCGTGCGGCTGGCTGGCCGCTGGTTCCCGCGTGCGCTGCTGGCCAATGTCAACATCGGCCACCTCAATCTGGCCGAGGCCGTGCTGGACATGGCCAGCGGCGGCCCGCTGCCCACCGAGGGCCTGCTGCTGGAAGTTGGGCTGGCCAGCAATATCAACCCGCGCCTCCAGGCGTTCTCGCTGAACTACGCCCTCCAGGAAGACCCGCGTTTCGACGAGGTCGGCCCCACCGGGCAGGTGATGTGGTTCCTGCATCGCGTCGAGCCGGCCGAGGTGGTAGACCCGCCCCAGCGGCTGGCCAATGCCGCGCCCGACGTCGATCGCTTGGTGTTGACGCCCGTCCTGCTGGACCTGGAGCGTGAGATCGACGACGAGTTCTCGCCGCACCCGGAGGACGTGACCCCGGGCGCAGAGGTCCAGATCACGCTCAACTTCCAGCATCGGCGCAGCGGCACCCTGCCGCTGTCCTGGCGGCTGGCGCCGCTGTTCCCCACCGCCCTGGTCTCGCCGCGTGTGCGGTTTACCCTGGTGGATGGCGATACCGGCGAGCAGATGCCGGGCTGGGTCGTGCGCGAGGGCCGCTTTGTCTTTGGCCTGGACGAGTGGTACAAGCGTCACGACCTCCTGGCCGGCGGCCATCTCACCGTGCGCGGCGGCGAGCGCCCCGGCGAAGTGATTGTGCGGGCGCTCAAGCGCCGCCCCACCCGCGAGTGGGTGCGCACCGCCATTGCCGGGCCGGATGGCCGCCTGGCCTTCAGCATGCAGAAGCGCCTGATTGGCGTGGACTACGACGAGCAGATGATCGTCGGCGCCGATAACCTGCCGGCGGTGGACGAAGTCTGGCAGCGGAGCCAGTCGGTGCCGTTCCCGCGCCTGGTGGCCGATGTTTTCCGTGGGCTGGCCAAGCTGAACCCACAGAGCGCGGTGCATGCCAAGACCCTCTACGCGGCCGTTAACGTGGCCCGGCGCAGCCCCCCGGGGCCCATCTTCGCCGAGCTGGCCACGCGGCCGTACTATGCCCTGGTCGGCGATGCCTATTGGCGCTTTGACCAGACCCAATGGACGGAGTAGCCCGTGAGCTTGCCCGCCTCACCCGCGATTAACCGGCTGATCAAGCCGACCTACAAGACCAAATTCCATATCGACTTTGACTGGTGGGAGCGCGAGAGCCGCGAGTTCCGCGTGTACCTGACCAGCCATCTGTGCCCGGAGCATCAAGCGGCCTTCGCCGACTTCTCTGGGGACGATGTGATCGTGATCGATGCCATTGACCCCGAAACGGCCGAAGTGCGCAAGGAAGACGGCATCCAGCACACCCTGCGCACCCACTGCTCCCAGCAGCCAGACTTCATCACCGCGCATACCTCGCTGGTCGATGCGGTCTTTCGCGTCTTCATCGCCAACGGCAACCAGCCGCTGTCGCCCGAAGAGCTGGCCGAGCGCATCAAGAAACCCGGCCAGGCCAACACCATCCTGCGCACCCTGGCCGGCGCCCGCGTCTACAAGGGCCTGCGGCCGGTTTACTAGGCGATAGCGTCCCACCCAGCCCGAGAAAGACCTGCCAGGCCGCCGGCAGCCATTGCTTGCCCGACCTGGCAGGTCTGCCTTCCATGAAAGTCTACGTCAAGCTCTACGCCCTCCTCCGCAAGCACCACCCCGGTCCCAACCGATCCATCCCGCTCGAGGTAGAGCTCCCCGAAGGCGCCCTGGCCATTGACCTCGCGCCGGTCCTGAACCTGCCCGCCGAACTGCTCCGCAGCGTCTTCATTAACAACGCCGCCGCCTCGCCCGACACCACGCTCCACGACGGCGATCAGGTCGGCCTATTCCCGCCGGTCGTCGGCGGCGCCGGCTGACCCCTCCGCCCCCAGCCGTACCCCCGCCTGCTCTGGCACACCCAGACCCCAAGGGTTTTCAAAACCCTTGGGGTCTCGTCGTGGCCCACCCGCGCCTCACCCTCACACCCCCACACTCTTCTCCTTTGCCTCGTGGCCCAGCGTGTCTTCGTGTCTTGGTGGTGAAAGTCTATCGCGCGCAGCGGATCGCGTGTAGCGGTCGGCTCCCCGTTGGCATATTCCCTTAACTTGCATATACTGGCGCCCTGTCGACGGTCTTCAACACGAGAAATATGTCAAGCTCCTACCAATTGTGCCCCGCCCTCAAGCTCGACGACGGCTACCTCGCGATCCGCCGCGTCGAGAAGGCCTACCCGGTCTTTCTGCGCTGCGCCGCGGCGTACCTCCCGCCGCGCGGCGAGGCCTTGGAGCAGGCGCTGGATAACCTCGAGCTGTTCCCCACGCTGGCGGACTTTAGCGCCGCCGCGGCGCGCCTGGTCAGCCAGCCCATGCTCCAGCCGTTCGGCGGCGGCGTGCCTGTCCTGGTCTACGTGGCCCGGCCGGGCAAAGAGGCTCTGTTCCTGGAGTTCGCCGACGGCCTGGACCAAGCCGATGATTACACCCTGCTGAAGACCCTCCCCGCCGTTGGGTCCCCCATGGCGCTGGTGTTTGGCGATCCGTCCGTGCCGCTGGGCGAGCCGTCGAGTGCCGGCCCGGCCGCGGTGGGCCTCAAGGCCGGCGCACCGGTGGACGCAGCACCAGCCAAGCTGCCCGTTAGTGCGGGGGAGAGCCCCCCGCCGGTTGACGAAGTGCCGTTGTTGGCGCCCGACTTGCAGCCCCTGCCGGTGCCTCCCTCACAGCCGAACACGCCCGCGCCGCTCTTAGACGAAGGGGCGCTGCCGCCGGTGGAAGTGGTCGTGGTCACCACCTCGGCCCTGGACGATTTGCTCGGGCCGAGCATGGCGGCACGGAACAGCGCGGCGCAGCCGGCCGGCGAGGCCGAAGCACCGGCCGCTTACGATGCCTCCTCAGAGCCGGCGCTCGAAACCTTATTGCGACAGGCCCCGCGCCTCCAGGCGCCCGAAACTGGCCCACCGCCACCGCCCATAGGCGAGCCTGGGCGCGGCCCGGCGCCCGAAGAAATGCTGACGGCCGTCAAGCAGGCGATCAACACGCTGGCCGAGGCCCAGCGCCGCCAGGCCGCCGAACAGCAAGGTGCCCTCCAGGCGGCCATGGCCGGCGCCGAGCAAGCGGCCCACCAGCAGGGCCGGGCGCTGGAAGCGCGCCAGACCGAGCAATGGGATCGGCAGCAAGCGGCCTTGCGCCAGATGCAATCCGAACAGACGGCCGCCATCCAGAGCGCCCTCACCCGGCTGGATGAGGAGCGCGCCGCCTGGCAGCAGCGAGCGCTGCGCGAGCTGCAGCCAGTTTCGGCCCAACAGTGGCCGGGGGCCCTGCGCCAGCTTCAGGACGACTTAACCAAGAGCCAGCAGCTCGCCCTCCAGCAACTGCGCGACGATCTGCGCCGGCAGCCGCCGGCTATCGTCGCGCCGCCCGCCGCCCCGTCGGCCGCGCCCGTCCAGCCGGCGCCCACCGTTGACTTGCAGGAACTCAACTGGCAGCTCGAAAAGGCGGCCGTGGCCACCCAAGACCTGCGCCAGCGCGTCGGCCAACTGCTGTGGGTGAACCTCCTCCTGCTACTGGCCCTCATCGGCCTGGCGGCTGCGGCGGCCTGGGCCTTCTGGGGCAACGCGCCCAGCCCGGCCCCCACGCCCACGGCCGCGTTCACCGCCACCCTTTTGCCGGCCACCTCCGTGCCGCCCACCCAGGCGCCGCCCACGCCGGACCAACGACCGGCAGCTGCCACTACCAGTCCCTCGCCAACCGCCGCGGCCACGGCCCTGCCGGTCTTTGTGGCCGCGCTCACCTGCGCCAACGCCGATCGGCCGCGCAATTTCTACGAGTGCTCGCTGACCAACAGCGCGTTGGTCACCGACACCCTCAGCCTGGCCGTGCAGGCCGCCGATAACGAGCTCAATGGCTTTCGGCCGGCGGTCAGCCGCGACAACCAGGAGCGCATCCAGCCCGACAGCGTCACCGGCCTCTTTGTGGTGGGTGAGTTCGCGCCGGGCGAAACCCGGCCGGTGCGCATCAGCCTGCCCTGCGCCGTCGCGACCGGCTGCGGCGTGACGACCTTTGCCATCACGCCGCTGGTCCGTGGCGGCCAAACCATTGTCGCGGACCAGATTGTTAATGTCACCACCCATTACTTTCCACCGGCGGGTACGGTGACGCCGTAGACGAGGTAATGAAGTATGAAGGATGAAGGCGGAAGGATGAAGAGGTCTGTCGCCCATCTTGCCTCGTGGCCCTTCAGGTCTTTGTGTCTTTGTGGTAAAAAATCTGTCGTCCGTCGTCTGTCGTCAGGCGTTAGCAAACTCGCCCATAGGCTGAAATGCGCCCCGCGGGCCAGGCCGTTGTATAATAGCCCTAGGCGCCCGTAGCTCAATGGACAGAGCAACAGCCTTCTAAGCTGCAGGTTGTGGGTTCGAGTCCCGCCGGGCGCGCTCAGCGCCACGTCCAACATCCAGCGCCGTACGAGAACAGCGTGACATCTTCTGCCGTGATTGACCAACTCTGCCTGGTGACCGTGCTCGGCGAGCAATCCGCCGAGCTGACCGCGCGCCTGGTGGCCGACCGCTTCCAGGTCACGGAAATGAACACCTCCGGCGGTCTGCTCCAGGAAATGCAGGTCTCGCTGCTGATCGGCCTGCCGCACACCCGCATGGGCGCGCTGCTGGCTCACATCCGCGACTGCTGCCGCCGCCGGCGCCGCTTCATTGCCGCCCACCTGGAAGGCTCGTCCTCGCTCTTTCAGCCCGCCATCATCGAGGCCGAAACGGGTGGGGCCATCGTCTACATCATCGAAGTCGAACGCTTCGAGAAGCTGTGAGAGAACCTTATGAAAGTCGTCATTGCCATCGTGCGCGACACGGATGATCAGCGCGTGCTGTCGAAGCTGGTGTCCAGCGACTACCGGGTCACGCGGGTGGCCAGCACCGGCGGCTTTCTGCGGCGCGGCAACGTCACCCTGCTGATCGGCGTCGAGCCGGCCAAGGTGCAAGACGTCATCGACTTGCTGCGCGAGACCTGCTCGCCCCCCGACCCCGGTCAGGCCCGCGCTACCGTCTTTGTGGTGGATGCCGCCCACTTCGAACAGGTGTAAGCCTCCTCTATCCGGCTGTCCTCCCCCCGCCTTGAAGCACTGGCCCAAGTTCCTCCGTTGGAGCGCGGCGCCGCCCGACGTCACCGGCGTCCAGCGCCGTAATTTCATCAACGTACAAGTCGACGGTATCGGCGTGGGCCTCGCCAGCGCCGCCGCGCCCTTCCTGCCGGTGCTGCTCACCCGGCTGGGCGCGAGCAATTTCCAGGTCGGCTTGCTGACGGCCATGCCGGCCATCACGGGCCTGCTGCTGGCGATTGTCATCGGCCGCTTTCTCCAGCGCCAGCGGCAGATCGTGCCCTGGTACAGCCGGGCCCGCTTCCTTTACCTGAGCTCGTACGCCCTCACCGGCCTGGTCATCCTGCTGGTGCCGCCCGCCTACCGGGTGCCGGCCGTGCTCGCCATCTGGGCGCTGGCCACGCTGCCGAGCATCATCCTCAACGTCTGCTTTTCGGTGGTGATGAACGCCATCGCGGGCCCTAAGGGCCGCTACGAGCTGATGAGCCGGCGCTGGTCGGTGCTGGGGCTGACCTCGGCGTTGACCGTGGCCGTGGCGGGCACGCTGCTGGCGCGGCTGCCATTTCCGCTCAACTACCAGATCGTGTTCATGGGCCTCTCGCTCGGCGGGTTTATCAGCCTGTATTTCTCCAGTCACATCCAACTGCCCGATGCGTCGCCAACCATGGCCCCCGCGGCGGCCGCCTCGCGCGGGGGCCTGGCCGGCGTGTGGGACATGCTGCGCAGCGAGCCCGCCTTTGGCGCTTTTGTCGCCAAGCGCTTTGTCTTCCTGTCGGGCATCGCGCTGGCCGCGCCCATCTTTCCGCTTTACTACGTGCGCGTGGCCCAGGCCAGCGATGCCCACATCGGCCTCATCAGCACCGCCCAAAGCATCACGATGCTGATCGGCTATCGGCTCTGGACGGGGCTGTCGCAAGCGCGCGGCGCGCGGCTGGTGCTCCTGTGCACGACGCTGGGTTTGGGCCTCTACCCGGCCCTCGTTTCCATGACCACCCGCATCGAGGTGATTGTGCTGCTGGCCGGCCTCTCGGGCATCTTTCAGGCGGGGCTGGACCTCGTCTTCTTCGATGAGTTGATGAAGACGGTGCCGGCGGAGAAGACCGCGCTGTTCGTGTCCTTGGCCCAGAGCCTGCAGCACCTGTCGGCCATTGCCTCGCCCCTGGTCGGCACGCTGCTGGCCGACCACATTGGCCTGGGCGGCGCGCTGCTCCTGGCGGCGGGCCTGCGGCTGGCGGCCTATGGGCTGTTTCTGCGCTCACGGCCCGTCGAGGCGCCGGCCGCCGCGTAGGGGCGTTCAATCCCGCACCTGCGGTGCCTGCACTCCGTCCCGACTCCGTCGCGACGGACCTGCACCGGCTCAACGGCGAGCCGTTGCAGACGGGTGGGGCCGGCCGACGGGCAGGCCGCTGCAGGCGAGTGGGCAGGTGTGAACGCCCCTACCCTGCCGTAAACGCGAGCG
>CAYUYN010000043.1:0-6350 GCA_964449185.1 uncultured Anaerolineales bacterium
GCCGGCTTCGCCGGCCGCGACCGCACCACCCCAAACCCCCCTGTCCAGGGACGCAGCGCGTGAGAACGCCCCCGCCGTAAACACGAGCGGAACCCGCTGCTAGCGAATAACGACCTGGCCCAAGACCCCACCCAGCAGCAGGACATAGACCGTCTTATCCTTGGCATAAGTGGGCGAGAGCGCCAGCGACAAGGCCCGGTCACGGCCAAAATCGTAAGCCACGGTCCAGTTCTCGCCGCCCACTGATTTGAACACCTGTTGGCCCGTGCCGGCCAGCAGCACCTGCCCCGCCGCGGTCTGCGCCCCCGTCAACGACAGCAGGCTTTCGCCACGTTCATCGGTCTCAAAAACGGTCGACGCGACCGGCGGCCGGCCCCGGCGGGCACTAAACTTCCACACCTGGTTGCCCACCCCCGCATACCACGGGCGGTCGGGCGCCGCCTCGGATGGAAGGTAGAACGCCACCAGCGGGTTCTGGCCGACCGGCACGCTTAGCACCTTCTCGAACTGTTCAGGTTTGCCCTGCCAGATGCTCAGCGTCTCGCCCAGGCCCTCCAGGGTGGCCACGTAGAACTGGTAGGCGTTGTCCACCGCCAACGCCAGCACCCGGCTCCCCGTGGCCCACGGCCCCGGCAGCCGCTGCCAGGTCTGGCCGCGATCCGTGCTGATGGCCAGCCCGGCCTGCACAATGCTGACGGCCAGCAGCTTGCCGCTGGGCGAAAAGGCCACCAGCCCGGCGGCGGCCGGCGCCACGGCTTCCCAGTGCTCGCCCGCATCCACGCTCAGCAGCACCCCCGCCGGCGAAGCCGCCGCGACGGTGCGGTCCTTGGCAAAGTCCGGTGAGAGCGCCAGCGACCGGATGTCCTGGCTCAACGCGTCCTCGTCCAGGCAGGCCCAGGTGACGCCGCCGTCCGTGGTGCGCCAGGGCGCCTCCTGCGGGCCAAACATGAACGCCACCCGGTCCCGCTCAAAGGCCGGCGACAGCGCCAGGCCCAGCAGCGAGCGCGCCGACAGCCCGGGCAGCGGCGCCCACTCGCCCTCGCCCGCGCTCAGCCACACGCCCTGGTCCACCAGGCCCGCCATCGTCACCCCCGCGCGTGCCGCCAGGCTGATCACATTCGGCCGCTCCAAAACCTGGCGCCAGGTCTCGCCCTGGTCGGACGATACAAAGACGCCAGTTTCGGTGGCCGCCCACACGCCCGCGGTGTCGGCGGCCGCGTGCAGCCCGTTCACGCACGTCGCCGGCAGGTCCAGCTTGCGCCAGGTCTGGCCGCGGTCCGTCGAGCGGTATAGGCCCTGGTTCTCCGTGCCCGCGTAGACGGTCTGGTCTTCGGCATAATTGGGCGAAAGCGCCAGGCTCAGCGCCGGCGCCGCGTCGTCGGGGAAGGGCAGCGGCTTCCAGGCGCGCGCGCCGTTATAGCTGTAGTAGACCGTGCTGTCCGTGCCCACAAAGACCATCTCATCGCGGCCAAAGTTGGGCGAGAAGGCCACCGAGTAAATCGTCGCGTCCAGCAGGCCAAAGCTCTTGCTCTGCCAGCTTGCGCCCCGATTGTCCGAATAGAAGGCTCCGTCCTCGAGCGTTCCCGCCAGCAGCACGCCATCCCGGGGGTAGTTCGGTGAAAAGGCCAACGCCACCACCACCGCCCCGGCAATCGGCACCGGCGTGGCTTGCCAGGTTTGGCCGCCATCGCGCGAGACAAAGATGCCGCTGTTCGCGCCGGCCACGAGCGTGAGGTCTTCCGCGTAGCTGGGCGAGACGGCCAGGCTGACAATCCCAATCGGCGCGGCGGCCAGGCGCTCCCAGCGGTCGACGGCGGCGCCGTCAAAGCCCACCGAGCGAAACAACCCCACCTGGGTGCCCACAAACACGGTCAGGCCGCTGGCGCTGCTGGCCGGCGCCAGCGCCAGGGCCGCCACCGTGCCGGCCTGCGGGCCGCCCAGCCGGGTCAAGTGTGGGAAAGACGGATTGGATTTGGTTCGCGTCGGCATAGGGGGCTAAGGCTCAAGACTTTCTTTGGGTTGTTTATGATGCACGATAACGTCCGTGGTCAGCGTCATGGCCGCGCCGCTCACCGCGATGGCCAACGCCTGCTTGAGCACCGCCAGCGCATCCTGAATGCCGGCCGCGCGCATATCCACCAACTGCCGCGTGCGCGCGTCGAAGCCGTGCCCCGGCGGGCACTCCTTGACCTTTTCAAGGATGAGGTCCGGCAGGCTTCCGGCATTCCTGGCAATCGTGCGCATCGGCTCTTCCAGCGCGCGGGCCAGCAGCCGGTAGGCCACCTGGTCCTCGTCGTGCTTGACCGGCAGCCCGGCCAGGGCCGTGCGCGCGGCCAGCAGCGCGGCCCCGCCCCCGGGCACCACCCCGCCCTGCACCGCGTTCCGCAGGCTGGTCACCGCGCGCTGGGCCACTGCCTTGCGGTTCTCGATCTGCGATTCGGTCGCGCCCCCAATGCGCAGGATGGCCGTGCCGCCCGATGCCCGGCCGATGCGCGCCTGCAGCTCCTTTTGCGCGCTTTCCTGCTCGGCCAGGCGCAGCTGCCCGCGCAGGTGCGCCACATGCTGCCGCAGCTTGCGGGCCTCGCCCTTGCCGCCGTAGATGCCGAACAGGCTTTCGGTGGCCCAGGCGCGGCGGGCCCGCCCCAGGTCCACCACATCAAAGTCTTCAAACGTGCCATGGCCACCCGAGTAAAACGCCCGCCCGCCCGACAGCAGCGCGATGTCTTCCATCGACGCCACGCGGGCCATCTCGCCCACGCGCGGCGTCCGCACCGCCAGGGTCTCGATGGTCTTGGCCTTGTTGTTCTGCACCAGCAAGCCCACCACGCTGTCCGACATTTCGGCCGCCACGATCACCAGTTTCTTCACGCCGGCCTGGACGCACTGTTCCAGGACCGGGATGAGCTGGTTGGGGTGGGTGAGCTTCAGGTCGCTGATGAGCAGCGCCGCGTCTTCAAACACGGTGCGCTTGGCGCCCGGTTCCTTCACCAGCCAGCGCGACCACCAGCCGCTGAGGTGCCAATATGTGCCTTCGATGTACTCGCGTTCCAGGCCGCTCTTATTCCACTTTTCCACCACGATCAGGCCGTCCGGGCCGACAATGTCGAAAATCTCGCCCAGCAGCTCCGCCATCTCGTCATCGTTCTGGCACATGCCGCGCGCCATGTCCGCGATGGCCCGCTGCCCCGCCAGGGGCAGCGCTTCCTGCTCCAGGGCCGCCAGGACGGCGCTCAGGCCCCGCTCCAGACCGCCGCGCAGCAGCATGGCATTGGCCCCCGACTGCGTGATGGTGCGGATGCCGTCATTCATCAGCGCCTGGTACATCACCGCCATCGTCGCGCCGCCGTCCCCGGCTTCCACGTGCATCTTCCACAGCGCCTGCCGCAGCAGCATGGCGCCCACATCGCGGCCGCGCGGCTCGATGGCTACGATGCGCCGGGCGATGGTCGCGGCGTTGTCCAGGATTTCCGGCCGGTCGTACCGGCGCAGCCCCTCCATCATCACCAGCCGCGGCAGCGGGCCCAGGGTGGGCCGGACAGCCTCGGCGAGGATATTGATGCCGCGCTGGAGGCTGCGGTAGGTCTGCGGCTGCACGACAACCGTGGGCTTGCGCAGGCGAGGATACGGATGCTTTTTGGCATCGGCGGGGATGCCGGGTGGCGTGAATTTTTTCATAGGATGACAGTTTAGCGGGTTTGCCAAAAATTGCGAAAGTCAATTGAACCGGATATTAAAGCGTGTGAAAGACACGCTTGACAAATGCCAAGCACAAAGAGTAACATAACGCCATTATACAGTGCGGGGGCACGCTCTATATCACCGCGGCATCGCAGCGGTCTTGGGGCGGTTGCTCGCACAGTCTGATTGCATGGGTTGCACCCATCTTACCTAATTGAATAGCGCGCGTCCAGGCCGCGAGCACGTTTGGCCTATGGGCCGTGGCGCACGTTGACCAGCAGTCTGTTCCCGGCCGGTTTTCGTTTTGGCATCGACCGATTCGCCGGCTAAGGCGGATTGTTGTATGCTTAGGGTCCTTAGAATAATCCTTGGGCCAACTGGCTGGGAGGACAGCGTGGCGTTTGCTCGAGTACGGTGCCCTCCCGCGTGCGGAGCCGATCCGAGGCCCTCCGCACAGCTCTCTGCGCCGATCTTTTGGAGCTTGCCTATGAAGTGAAATGACCCAAATCGCTCTCGACTAAGCGCTTCATCACCCACAGGGGAAGACCATCGGAGGAGAACAGAGAGATGGGCAAGAACACCTTTTCTCGAAGAGATTTCATCAAAGCCGCCGGTTTTGCCACAGGCGCAGGCCTGCTGGCGGCTTGCGCCCCGCAGCAGACAGCCACGCCGGTTGCCGCCACCAATCCAGTGTCCCCCACGACGGCGCCCGAGCCGGTCGTCATGGACATCTGGCAGATCATCGACCTGCCGGACCTGAACGCGCCCTATGTTGGCGGCGACGCTAACAATGATGCGTTTGTCAAGCAGTGGTGGAAGGGCGGCCTGCTGCGCACGGCCTACCCGCCGTGGCTTGAGAAGAACCCCGGCGTGTCCCTGAAGATCACCGGCCATAGCTGGGACTGGGACCTGCGCCAGAACATGTTCCTGGCCCTGGCCGCCGGCATCACCCCCGACACGACCTACGGCGAAGCCTACGTCGCCGAGTTCGTGAGCTTGGGCGTGCTGGCCCCCGTTTCGGACGCCTCCGCCGCCTTGTTCGCCGAAGGCGCCACCCGCGTGGCCGTCAAAGACGGCAAGACGCACGGCCTGCCCGAGACCTCGGGCGCCAACGTGCTGTTCGTCAACCTGGACAAGGTCGAGGAAGCCGGCCACGACTCCGCCAACCTGCCCACCACCTGGGAAGGGCTGGTGGAACTGGCGGAAGCCATCTCCGCGGCCAACGAGCACGAAAAGTGGGGCAACAACGCCTACTTCACCTATGCCCCCGCGCCCGAGAACTTCGGTATCGGCCTGCGTGTGCTGCACTGGATGGACCAGAACAATGCCCCGCTCGGCAGCGACCTGGGCGTGCCGTCCGCCAACATCGAGGGCGCGGCCGATGCCTGGGTCTTCCACAATCAACTGATGTGGTCCTCGAACGAAGACACGCTCCTCAACATCGACGCCTCGGGCGAAGTCGGCTCAGCCGAGGCGCTCAATCAGGGCATCTTTGCGCTCAAGGCGGGCTGGAGCAACGACGGCACCACCGTCGGGACTGCCGATGCCAACGTCATCGCCATCCCCTTCCCCACCCCGCCCGGCGGCCACCCGGCCACGGTCGTCATCGGCAACCAGGTCAACTCGCCGATGCTGAACGCCCCCAACCCCGAGCTGGCCATCGACTTCATCGAAGGCACCGTCAGCAACGAAGACGCCCAGATCTACCTGCCGATGAACCCCGGCATCTGGATCCCGGCGCTCAAGTCGATGCTGGAGCAGCACGCCACCTTCGACAAGCTCGACGGCTACAAGACCGAAAAGGCCAAGGCCATCGTGCGCGTGACCATGCGCGAACTGCTGCAAGGCGGCGCTGCGTCGCTGCCCGGCTGGCCCAAGAACGGCAACCGCATCTGGAATGCCTGGAACGAGTCGTTCGGCCGCATCTGGCACGGCAACCTCAGCAAGGCCGACATCCAGGCCGATCTGGACACGCTCCAGACCACGATCGAGGGGCTCGTCAAGAAGACGGGGTAAGCTGCCACACAGTCGCTTAGTGTACACCCAGTCGTGCGCCGCGGTGCTCAGCACCGCGCGCCGGCGGGCCAGCAGGCAGGGAAAAGGACGAAGGCTCAACCATGAGGCGCCGGCCTTTTCCCTGCCCGCGTCGTCAAAGCTGGGCAGCCCGCGTAGCAGGCTGCCCAGCTTTTGCTTCACCCGCCGTAGGGGCGTTCAATTGAACGCCCCTACGCGCCGCAAATGCTCGGGAGGTCATGCATGGAAATGAAACTGCCGCGGCAGGCTTCGCTGGAAGAGCCCCAAGTCCAACCAGGCAGAGTCAGTATTTGGCTCCGCAAGAACCGCGACGCGGTCGTGGCCTGGACGTTCCTGACCCCCATGGTCATCTATTTCTCCATTATGACCTTTGTGCCCATGGCGTTCCTCATCGTCGTGAGTTTCATGGAGTGGAACATTATTTCAGCTCCGGCGTGGGTGGGGCTTGCCAATCTCAAAATCATCTTTTCTAGTTATCAAGACTGGTTCTATCTGAAAGTCATTGGCCGGACCATTCTCTATGCGGTGGCGATCATAAGCCTCAATATCGTCGCTGGCTTTTTGGTCGCGCTGGTGTTGAACCAGAATCTCCGTTTCAAGGGGATTTTCCGGACGATGTGGTACCTGCCGTCGGTGTT
>CAYUYN010000043.1:6450-18070 GCA_964449185.1 uncultured Anaerolineales bacterium
GGGGACCGCCCAATCGCTGGTCTTGTTTGTGATGCTGCTGGTGTTTATTGGGTGGCAGCTCAACCAGTATCGCAAGCAGTATGCTGTCTGAACGAGGAGCGCAGCCGTGAAAGAACGCCAGCTGATCGTCAAGACCCTCAGTTACGCCTTCCTGATCGTGACGAGCTTCATCATGATCTATCCGGTGGTGTTTATGGTGCTGGGGGCGTTTACCACGAAAGAGCAGTTCGTCAAAGCCGTCATTGTACCCATACCCAATACCCTGAATGTCGAGCTGTTTCAGAACGCCCTTGGTTCCGGAATATGGGATGCCTACCTCTTCACCCTGATCCGGGTGGCCTTTTACGTGGTGGTGACCGTCGGGGTGGGCTTGATCGGGGGCTACATCTTTTCTAAGTTGAATTTTCCCGGCAAGAACAAAGTATTTCTGCTCTTCTTGTCCGGCATGGTCATGCCCGCCATCTTGATGCTGGTGCCGCAGTATCTGATGATGGCCTGGTGGCCCAATACGGGCGGCAACAATTGGCTCGGGCAAGGCGGGCACGGCTTCATCGGCGATGTGCGCGTCTTGTTCATTTTAGGGTGGGCGCCGCCCTTTGCCATTTTCGTGCTCAAACAGAGCTTTGATATGCTGCCCACCGAATACGAGGACGCCGCCAAGATGGACGGCGCCGGCATATTTACCATCATTTTTAGGGTTTACGGGCCGTTGCTGAAGCCGCCGATTGTGGCCCTGGTGATCCTGACCTTCCTGGGCATCTGGGGCGATTACCTGTGGCCCAGTTACACGATCGCCGGGCACCCGGAGTATTACCCAATCGCCGTCCGTATGAAGGCCCTTTTGGTGGCCGAGTCCGGGGGCGTGGGCGTCACCAACTACCCCTCGGTAATGATCAAGACCTTCCTGGCCACCTGGCCGCCGGCGGCGGTCTATTTCCTGCTGCAGCGCTATTTCGTCCAGGGTTTGGTCGGCAGCGGCTTGAAAGGCTAGCGCTCTCGTTCGGCATGGACCCGCTGTTCCCGACCGACCAGCCCCCACGCACATGGGGGGAATTTCGTGCGCGGGGCTTCTCCGACCCCGTGAGCGGGGTGATCTACCACGGCACCCAGCCGCCGGTGTGCGGCCTGCCCCTGGGCGGCCTCGACACCGGCTGCCTCGACCTGGAGGCCAGCGGGCTGCTGGGCTTCAGCACCCTCTTCAACAGCCTGATCCCCCGGCGCGGCCCAATGAACCTGCCCTTCCTGGGCATCAGCGTGGGCGCGCAGACCTGGGTCTGCACCACGCTGAACTTAAGCGGCCCGCGCGACCTCACCTGGCTGGACCTGTATCGCAACCGCCCCTACCGCGGCCTGCGCACCGCGCAGGAGATCTACTACTGGGGCCACTACCCCGTGGCTGATATGGAGTTCAGCCTGGCCGAAGCGCCCGTGGGCATGGGCCTGCGCGCCTGGACCCCGTTCATCCCAGGTGATGTGGCCGCCTCCAACACCCCCGGCGCGGTCTTTGAAGTCCACCTGCGCAACCACAGCGGCACGGCCCAAAAGGGCACACTCGCCCTGACCTTCCCTGGCCCCAACGAAACCGAAGCCGGCACCACCCGTTTTGAGCGCCGCGAACTGTTCGGCGATCTCGCCGGCCTGGCCGTTAGCGCCGAACAGGCCAGCTACGTGCTGGCCGCCCTGGGCGGCGGCCCGGTGCGCACCGGCGGCGCGCTAGGGGTCGACGGCATGTTGTGGGCGGGTATTGAGCATGAGCTGCCGACCGCAACCGAGCAAGGCGGCGCGACCGTGGCCGTGGACTTTGTGCTCGAGCCCGGCGAAGCCCGCCTTATCCACCTGGTGCTGGCCTGGCACAGCCCGGTCTGGCGCGCGGGCGGCCACCTGGCCGCGGGCGGCAGCGCCTACACGCACATGTATGCCCAGCGCTACGTCGACGCCGAGGCCGTGGCCCGCTACCTGGCCGCCAACCACGTCAACCTGCTCGACCGCATCCTGGCCTGGCAAGCCGTCATCTACACCGATCCCGCCCTTCCGCCCTGGCTAAGCGACTCGCTCATCAACCTCCTGCACCTCCTCACCGAGACCTCGGTGTGGGCGCAGGCCCGGCCGCCCATTGGCGACTGGTGCCGGCCCGAAGATGGACTGTTTGGCCTGAACGAGAGCCCGCGCTGGTGCCCGCAGATTGAATGCATCCCGTGCAGCTTTTACGGCAACCTGCCCCTGGTCTATTTCTTCCCTGGCCTGGCGCTCTCCACCCTGCGCGGCTACAAGGCCTATCAATACCCCAGCGGCGCCGCGCCCTGGGTGTTTGGCGGCATGACCGTGGGCACCCTGCCCTATGAGATGGCCACGCCCTCACCCGGCTACGTCGTCAAGCCGCAAACCACGCTCGACGGTCCCTCCTACGTGGAGATGGTCGACAAGCTCTGGCAGCGCACCGGCGACCTCGCCATCCTGGAAGAGTTCTACGCCTCGATTAAAGCCAACACGATCTTCACCATGAACCTGCGCCCTGGCTCGGGTGCGGCCGGCGTGGTGAGCATGCCGGCCGGCAACAATGCCTATGACTGGTACGAGTTCTGCGACCTGTTTGGCATCGTGCCGCACATGGGCGGCGCCCACCTGGCGCAGCTGCGGCTGGCGCAGCGCATGGCCGAGGCCATGGGCGACGCGGAATTTGCCGCGCAGTGCCAGGCGTGGCGGGAACAGGGCAGCGCCGTGCTGGAAGAACACGCCTGGGCGGGCAGCGCCTACCTGCTGTTCAATGAGCTGGAGACGGGCAAGAGCTCGTCCGTGATCCTGGCGAACCAGCTTGATGGTGAATGGATGGCGCGCGCCCACGGCCTGCCGGGGGTCTTCCGGCCCGACCGGGTGGCCACCTGCTTGGAGACCCTCAAGCGCACCAGCCTGGCCGGGTCGGAATATGGCGCGGTCGTGTTCACCCAGCCTGAAGGCGCTGCCCTGGAGGGCTGGGACCCTGGCTACTGGACCCTGCGCGGCATCCACCCGCCCGGCACCTTTATTTTGTCCATGCTGTACGTGTACTGCGGCCAGGCCGAGCTGGGCCTGGACTTGGCCCGCCGGACCACGCAGGAAGTGGTGCGGCGCGGTTGGCTGTGGGATTGGCCGGTGGTGCTGGATGGCAGCTTTGGGCCGCGCGTCGGCTTCGACTATTACCAAAACCTGGTGCTGTGGTCGCTGCCGGCGGCCATCGCCGGGGGCGACCTCAGCGCGCCGGCCCACGCGGGCGGCCTGGTCGACCGCCTCCTCCAGGCCGGCAACCCCGCCTAACCATTCGTTTTCACAGAGGCGATCGCATGGTCAATGAATTGATCACCGACGACGTTATCCAAGAATATTGGGAGCGGGGCTATTGGATCAGCCCCAAGCTGTTTGACGACGACCAGATCCAGCGCCTGCGCGCAGCCCAAGACCGCCTGTGGGCCGGCGATTATGACTATCCCATCCCCCCGCAGTACGGCGTTTCCACCGTCGACCTCAGCTCGCCCAAGGTACGCCAGCAGTGCAATGCCTTCTGGATGAGCGCCGAGATCCGGCGCGCGGTCACTTCCCCACTGCTGGGCGAGATCGGCGCGCGGCTGATGGGCGTGGACAGGGTGCGCCTCTGGCACGACCAGGCCATCTACAAGCCCGGCCTCGGCGACGGCCCGAGCACCAACGTGGGCAACATCGGCTGGCACCAGGACTACGGCTACTGGCAGGCGTCCAGCACCACCAACATGTGTACGGCTTGGGTGGCGCTGCAGGACACCGACCTCACCAACGGCGGCATGCGCACCATCGTCGGCTCGCACAAGTGGGGGCTGATCCCCGAGAGCGATGGCTTTGGCGGCAAGGACCTGGAACAGCTCGCTGCGAAATTTTCCGACAAGGGCACCAGCGCCTGGATCGATGAGCCCTGCCTTCTCCAGGCCGGCCAGGTGAGCTTTCACCACTGCCTGACCTTCCACGGCTCGGGGCCCAACCGCACCGACGCGCCGCGCCTGTGCGTCATCGCGCATATGATGCCGGGCGACACGGTGTACCGCGCCGGGAAGCAGTGGCACCCCAACCTGGTATTCCTGGGCCCCAATGCCCAAGACGGCCAGCCCTTCAGCGGCGATTATTTTCCGCAAATGTGGCCGGCGCCCTAAGAGGCCCTGGCGCCCGAGGCGCCAGGGCACGCTCTGCGCCTGTCTGAATTGGCCCGCACCCAGTACGCCCAGGCCAACATCGAAGACGTGAGCGGCATGGCGCCGCCCCTGTCCATTCCGCGGCAGCCCCCGCCGCCGCGTTCGTAACATCGGAGTCTGACCCGCATGAAAATTGCTGTGACCGGTTCCAGCGGCCGCATTGGCCGCGCGATTGTGGAGATGGCCCTGGCCCAGGGCGACCAGGTGGTGGGCATGGACCGGCTGCGCCCGCCGCCGGAAGCCAGCCATCCGAACTTCACCTTCCACCAGCTCGAGCTGACGGAGTACCACGCGGTGGAGAACGCCGTGCGCGGCTGCGACGGCCTCATTCACATGGCCGCCATCCCCGCGCCCAACTACCACCCGGACCCGTGGGTCCACAACGGCAACGTGGTGGGCAGCTACAACGCCCTGCGCGCCGCCGCCGAGGCGGGCATCCAGCGCATTTGCCAGGCCTCCAGCATCAACGCCACCGGCGCCGCCTACAGCCGCTGGCCGCGCTTCGACTACTTCCCGCTCGACGAGCTGCATCCGACGTATAATGAAGATCCTTACAGCCTGTCCAAATGGATCTGCGAGCTCCAGGCCGACTCGTTCGTCCGGCTTCACGAAGAGATGAAGATCACCAGCCTGCGCTTTCATGGCGCGACGCCCACGCGCTATGTCGGCGGCGCGGCGGAGCGCCGGCGCGAGTCCCTGGCCACCAAGGCCCTGTGGGGCTACGTGACCTACGCTGCCTGCGCGCGCGCCAGCCTGCTGTCGCTGACGGCCGATTTCAGCGGGCACGAGGTGCTCTACATCGTCGCGCCCGACACGATGATGGACGTGCCCTCGCTGGAGCTGGCCGAAGAACATTTTCCGAATGTGCCGGTGACCGGCGACCTGAGCGGCCGGACCGGGTTTTTCAACTGTGCCAAGGCGGAGCGCGTGTTGGGCTGGAAGCACGACCTGTAGGGGCGTTCACACCTGCCCACTCGTCTGCAGCGGCCTGCCCGTCGGCCGGCCCCACGCGCGAAGCGCTCAGTGGGGTG
This sequence comes from uncultured Anaerolineales bacterium, assembly GCA_964449185.1. GTDB lineage: Bacteria > Chloroflexota > Anaerolineae > Anaerolineales > UBA6663 > CAYUYN01. Next base: position 11,675 of record CAYUYN010000043.1, read on the forward strand.
GTCGGGCGTGCAGCCGCTGCAGGCACCGCAGGTGCTGGATTGAACGCCCCTACCCCACCTGGCAACCCACCCCCAAGGAGCCTCACCCATGCGTGTTCAACCCTCGCGCGAAGACCTGATCGCCATGACGCACCTCAACCCCTTCGACCGCTTTGATGACGGCCGCCCGCGTGTGCCCGATGACCTGCTCGAGCGCATGAAGCTGGTAACCACCGAGGAAGCCTGGAGCACCCTGTATCACAAGGGCTTTCTCCGCCAGTTCGAGCCCAACTGGAAGGAAACCCACCCCGGCACCATCACCGTCGGCCGCGCCGTGACGGCGCAGTTCATCCCCCACCGGCCCGACTACCACGAGGCCGTGCAGCAGACCGGGGTGGCCGAAGGGCGCGGCAGCCGCGGCGGGCAGAACTCGTGGATCATCGAGTCGCTGCAGATGAATGACGTGATGGTCGTCGACATCTTTGGCAAGATCAAGGACGGCACCGTCATCGGCGACAACCTGGGCACCGCCATCCGCACGCGCACCCGCGCCGGCGCCGTCATCGACGGCGGCATCCGCGACTATCAGGGCCTGGTGCAGCTCACCGACGTCAACATCTACATGCGCGGCATGGACCCCACCGGCATTGCCGATGTGACCCTGGCCGGCCTCAACATCCCCATCCGCATTGGCGGCGCCACCGTGCTCCCGGGCGACATCGTGCTCGGTACACCCACCGGCGTGCTGTTTATCCCGCCGCACCTGGCGCAGGAAGTGGTGGAGGGCAGCGAAGACACCCGCGTGCGCGACGAGTTTGGCAAGATGCGGCTGGCCGAGGGCACCTACACCAGCGGCGAGATTGACTCGCTCTGGCGCGAGGACATCGTGGCCGATTTCGACGCCTGGAAGAAGGAAAAAGGCTTATGACCCGGCCAGAAGACCACGTCCGCACCCACAGCCGGCCGAGTGAGCTCAAGATCACCGACGTCTGCACCGCCACCGTCGGCTGGAACGGCTGGCGCTTCCCGCTGGTACGCCTCAGCACCAACCAGGGCCTGGTGGGCTACGGCGAAGTGCGCGACGGCGCCAGCAAGACTTTCGCGCTGCTGCTCAAGAGCCGGCTGCTGGGCGAGAACCCCTGCAACGTCGACAAGCTCTTCCGCAAGATCAAGCAGTTCGGCCACCACGGGCGCCAGGGCGGCGGCGTGTGCGGCGTGGAAATGGCGCTGATGGACCTGGCCGGCAAGGCCTACGGCGTGCCGGCCTACATGCTGGCCGGCGGCAAGTTCCGCGACGCCGTCCGCGTCTACTGCGACACCCCCGACGAGCCTACCGGCGAGGCGATGGGCAAGAAGCTCAAGGAACGCGTCGAGCGCGGCTTTACCATGCTCAAGATGGACGTCGGCATCCAGGCCCTCATCGGCGTCGAGGGCGCGCTGAGCTACCCGCACGGCCTGCTCAACGCCCGCGACGGCTTGCTGGCCGGGCAGTTGGACCCCCTGTACATTCCGCACCCCTTCACCCACGTGCGCCTGACCGACAAGGGCATCCGCCTGCTGGTGGAATACATGGAGCAGGTGCGCGCCGTGGTGGGCTACGAGGTGCCCATCGCCGCCGACCACTTCGGCCACATTGGCCTCGATGATTGCCTGCGCCTGGGCGAGGCGCTGGAGCCCTTCAACCTGGCCTGGCTGGAAGACCTGGTGCCGTGGCAGTACACCGACCAGTGGGTGACCCTCGAGCGCGCCCTGCGCACGCCGGTCTGCACGGGCGAGGACATCTACCTGGCCGAGAACTTCCTGCCCCTGCTGCGGGCCGGCGGCATCAACGTCGTCCACCCCGACATGGCCACCAGCGGCGGCATCCTGGAAACCAAGCGCCTGGGCGACCTGGCCCAGCAGCACGGCGTCAGCATGGCCATGCACATGGCCGGCACGCCCATCAGCACCCTGGCCAGCGTTCACTGCGCCGCCGCCACCGAGAACTTCATCGCGCTGGAGCACCACTTCGCCGACATCCCGTTCTGGAACGACCTCATCGACGGCGTGCCGAAGCCCATCATCCAGCGCGGCTTTATCCCGGTGCCCGAAGCCCCCGGCCTGGGCTTCGAGATCAACGAAGAAGCCCTGCGCGCGCACCTCGTCCCGCACGATCAGGGTTACTTTGAGCCGACGAGCCAGTGGGACACCGATCTCCACTGGGATCGCCTTTGGTCATAAAGGCCCCATGCACATCACCCGCGTCCGCTCCATCCTAACCGCCCCCGACGGCATCGCCCTCGTCGTCGTCAAGGTCGAAACCGACCAGCCCGGGCTCTACGGCCTCGGCTGCGCCACGTTTACCCAGCGCCCTACCCTGGTGGCGGCGGCCGTGGACGACTACCTGGACCCGCTCCTGCGCGGGCGGGACGGCGGCAACATCGAAGACCTGTGGCACTTGATGATGGTCAACGCCTACTGGCGCAACGGCCCCGTGCTCAACAACGCCATCAGCGGCGTGGACATGGCGCTGTGGGACCTCAAGGGCAAGCTGGCCAATATGCCGGTCTACGACCTGCTGGGGGGAAAGTGCCGCGAGGCCGCCCTGGTTTACCGGCACGCCGATGGCCGCGACCCGCAGGAAGTGCTCGACAACGTGCTGCGCTACCGCGAAGAGGGCGCGCTGGCCGTGCGCTGCCAGATGGGCGGCTACGGCGGGCGCGTCAAGGACATCACCAAGCGCAACGCCCGGCCCAGCAAGCAGGCGCCCCAGGCCACCCACCGCATGCAGGCGCCCGACCGGGCCAAGACGGCCTTCCCCGGCGCCTATTACGACCCGGACCAGTACGCCCGGTCGATCGTGCCCCTGTTCGATCACATCCGCGGCAAGATCGGCTTCGAGCTGGCCCTGCTCCACGACATCCACGAGCGCCTGGCGCCCATCGACGCCATCCGCCTGGCCAAGGCCCTGGAGCCGCACCGCCTGTTTTTTCTGGAAGACCCGCTGGCGCCCGACCAGATCGAATGGTTCCGCCGGCTGCGCGACCAGTGCGCCACGCCCATTGCCATGGGCGAGCTGCACAACAACCCGCTCGAATGGCGGCCGCTGATCGCCGAGCAGCTCATCGACTTCATCCGCGCGCACATCTCCCAGCTCGGCGGCCTCACGCCCGCCCGCAAGCTGGCCTCCCTGTGCGAGGCCTTTGGCGTGCGCACCGCCTGGCACGGCCCGGGCGACGTTTCGCCCATCGGCCACGCCGCCAACCTGCACCTCGACCTGGCCTGCCACAACTTCGGCATCCAGGAAGTCATCTTTTTCGGCGACGCACTGCGTGAAGTCTTCCCCGGCACCCCCGAGCTGCGCGGCGGCTACCTGTGGGCCAACGACAAACCGGGCTGGGGCGTGGACCTGGACGAGGCCCAGGCGGCTAAATACCCGATCACGCTCGCGCCGATTGAGTGGACGCAGAGCCGCTGGCCGGATGGGACGCTGTGGACGCCTTAACAAAAAACGTGGTGAGCGGTCGGGGGTGAGATACACTCACCCCCGACCGCTCACCACGCAGCCTTGCCTACTTCTTCGTTAATCCCCGCGCCGCATACACCTCCGCCGCCGCGCGCACCAGCCGCGCACACTCCGGCGCCTGGTACGCGTCTTCCAGCGTAGCCGCCAGCGCCAGCAGTTCCGCCTGGCTCGCGCGCCCTGGCCGCAGCAACCCATACATCCGCAGCACCTCCGCGTTTGGAACGGCCGTCAGCTCCGCCGCGCGGAGGAGGTTGCCCGCCAGCCGCTCATAGCCCGCGCCGCGCGCCACCGCCGCCTGCGCCCGCAGGGTTTCGGCGCTGATCTGCAAGTCCGCCATCGACAGCGCCTGGTTACGCGCCGCCTCCGCCGTAATCGCGCTCAGCAGCCGCCCACTCCCCGCCCGCAATTGCCCCGCCGCCGTCTCCATCAATGGATACCGCGCCGCAATCTCATTCATCTTTCTTCATCCTTCAGCCTTCAGCCTTCGCCGTTCAAACGTCCGGCTCCCAATCAAACCTCAGCTCCACCGGCGGCGCCGGCCGCACCAGCTCGGTCTCACGCCGGTGCAGCAGGGTGGTTTTGACAATCAGCCGCAGCCGCGCCCAGTTGTCCACCTGCACCGGCACCGGCGTCGTCAACCGTCCCAGCGCATACCGCGCGGCGTTGCGGCCGATGGCCTGGTAGGTCTCCAGGGTCAGGCTGGGCGATTGCGGAAACAGCTCCAGGTTGTGCAGCCGCGCCAGCCCGCGCTTGTGGATGATCGTCGTGCCGCGCGACTGCAGGCCGATGCCGATGCCGCTGTGGCTCAGCTCCGCGCCGGTCTGGCCGATCACCGCGCAGTCGGACGAGTGCACCACCTTCACCACGCGCGCCATCAGCCCCTCGCCCGCGATGCCGGTCAGGATCGCGGCCAGCACGTCTTCGTGCGCCAGCCCGCCGATGGTCTTGGTGAGCGCCGTGCCAAAGGCCGGCCCAACCGCCACCACCACCTCGGGCCGCGTGCCCGGCTTAGCGGGCCCCAGCTCGCCCAACTGCGCCACCGGCGTGCCGATCTGCTCTTCAATAAAGTCGCGCGGCGACTTCTCCTGCGGCACCTTTTGCAGCTCCTGCCAGCGGGCCGCGCTCAGCCGGTAGCCAGTGCCGGGTCCGCCGTAATCGTTGGGATCGTTGACGGCGCTCAACACCCGGAAGTCCTGGTCAAAGATCGCCGACGTCTGAAGGTAGTCGCCGGCCACGCGCTGCCGGCCCATCTCCAGCAGGTTGGCGGCCACGCGGTCGAAGCCGCGGGCCTGTAGGGCCGCCACCACCGTCAAGCTGGTCTGGTCGCCCGCCAGGAAGCGGTCGGCTGCCGCCAGGTCGGCCGCCACATCGCGCAGGGGCATATCCTCACTGCCGTGCGCCGTCACGGCCGCCTCGATCTCCGCGTCGTTGATCGCCGGCAGGCCCAGCTCGGCATACACGGCCTGGATGGCCAGCGCGGCCTCGCGCCGGATGGCCAGCGCCTGCTCTTCGGTGATCGGCCGCGTGCCGCCATCCACCTGCATGTCGCGCTGGAGCACGCTGTAGTCGTCAAAGTCTTCGGCGTCGAAATTGCCGCCGCCAAAGAGGTTGTCGCGTTTGGGGACGGCGCTGTAGCCCGAGAAAATGAAGTCGGTGCCGGGGATGAACTGCAGCATCAGCTTGGCGGTCTTGCGGATGGCCGAGTGCGAGGCCAGCGCATCATTGCCCGAGGCCACCTCCAGCCCCAGCATGGCGGCCAGCAGGTTTTCGGCCAGCACCGCGCGCACGCCGCCCGGCAAGGACTCGGGCAGCGCGATGCACGAGATCGAGCCGTTCTGCACGCCCTGGCTGCCGGCCCCGCGCACCACCTGTAGGCAGCGCGCCTCCAGGTACAGCATCGAGCAGCCCTGCGCGTGGCCCATCAAGGCCTCCGAGCCGGTGCCCGAGGTAAAGCGGATCTTCACGCCGCGCGAGGCGTACGCCGCCGACAGGAAGGCCTTGGACCAGGGCGTATCATCGCCGTCCACAAACGCCCCCTCGGTGCCGTAGATCGACAAAGTCTCGGCATAGCTCGTCAGGCCCTTCATGGCCAATTGCAGCCCGAGCGACTCCTCCACCGAGCACTGCGTCAGCACCCCTCCCCGGCCGGTCTGGCTGCCCACCAGGATGGCCAGCGCGTTGAAGGGCGCGTAGCGCGCCACGCCCACCGTGGTCTCGATCTCGGCAAAGCCGCGCAGCGCGGCCTCGGCGGCATCGGCCGCCAGCAGCGCCGGGTGCTCGCGCTTGTTGGTCACGTGCGCCTGGTTGGCCGGCGTGCGCCGCGCCCGCATCTTGGCCAGCCCGTTCATCATCTCCAGCACGTTCATGTGCCGCGCGATGTCGGCCAGCTTGGCGGGGGTGCAGCCGCCGGCCAGCCGCAGCACGGCCGCGCGCGGCACGTGGATGTCCACCAGCATGCGGGCGATGTCCAGCGAGGGCGTGGCCATGGCCTCTTCGGCCACGCCCAGGTCCAGGCTGTGGTCGGCGATGAAGAAGTCCAGCGCGTCGAACTGGGCCCGTTCGCGCCCGTCCAAATCCACCACGCGCCCGCCCTCCAGCCGCAGGCTCGGCTGGGGGTCCGCCGGGCTGTCGGCCACAATCAGGCCGGCCTCCGGCCAGGGCTCCACAAAAGTCTCGCGATTGATCTCGCGCTGGGCGAGAGCTTGAAAACGATGGGACTTTAGCATGGGAGGGATGTCCAAAAACGCGATTGATGAACGTCACTGGCGATTATAGCGGAGGTGCGGGCTGTTGCATTTTTTGCCCCACTCAAGGCGCGCGGCTGGCCCGGCCCGTAAAGTACAGCGAGGTCGAGGCTGGCGGCAGCTCCACCCGGAACTCGGCCGTGTCGCGGGCCACCACGCACTCATTAA
>CAYUYN010000044.1:0-6980 GCA_964449185.1 uncultured Anaerolineales bacterium
CGAGTCGGTGGCCGAGACCATCGCCGCGCTCAAGGCCCAGGGCCTGTCCGCCGGGCGCGTGGCCGGCCTGCTCCGCGACCTGCACATCGAGCTGGTGCTCACCGCGCACCCCACCGAGGCCAAGCGCCGTACCATTCTTTCCAAGGTCCAGCGCATCGCGGAGTCCCTCCAGGCCCTCAACCGCGCCGACTTGCTGCCGCGCGAACGGGACGAGCTTCTCGCCAGCGTCCAGGCGGAGATTACCGCCATGTGGCTCACCAGCCGCGCTCGCACGGCCCGCCCGGCCGTCACCGACGAGGTGCGCATCGGCCTATACTTTGTCGAGGCCGTGTTCTGGGAGGCCCTGCCGCGGCTGTATGCCGATATGCAGGCCGCCCTGGACGAATACTATCCTGGCCTCCAGGCGCCGCGGCATTGGCTGACCCTGGCCTCGTGGATCGGCGGCGACCGCGACGGCAACCCCAACGTCACCGCGCTGGTGACGGCCGAGACCCTGCGCCTGCACCGCGGCCTGGCCGTGGAGAAGCACCGCGCCAACCTGCAGGATCTGGGCCGGCGCCTGAGCCTGAGCGGCCGGCACGTGCCCATGCCCGCCGCCCTGGGTGAATGGCTGGAATCGCGCCGGCCCTTGCCGCCGCACGTGGCCTTCTTGGAGCAGCGCTACGGCGACGAGCCTTACCGCCTGGCCATCGCGCTGCTGGCCGCCGATCTCGAGCTGGCCTCGCGCGACGACATGACGGCCCGCCTGCTGGAAAATACCCCGCACAGCGCCCGCGTGCGCACCGAGGATTTCACCCGGCCCCTGGAGCTCATCGCCAAGGCCATTCCCCGGCGCCTGGTGGACGACCGCTTCCGCACCGTGCAGCGCCAGTTTGACATTTTTGGCATGCAGGCCGCCCGGCTGGACTTGCGCGAAGACTCGGCCCGGCTTATGTCCGCGGTGGCCGAGCTGCTGCGGGCGCTCAACATCGAGCTGGCTTTCGAGCACGGCAGCGAGGCCGAGCGCACCGCCATCCTGGTGCGGCTGCTCTCCGAGCCCAACCCGCGCCTGGCCGCGCACCCGGGTGTCACCGCCGAGACAGCCGAGACCTGGGCGCTCTTCCGCCTGATCAACCGGGTGCGCACGGTTTACGGCCCCGACCTGCTCGGGCCCTTCATCATTTCCATGACACGCGGCCCGGCCGACATGCTCAGCGTGCTCCTGCTCGCGCGTTGGGCCGAGTGCTCGCAGGGGCTTGACATCGTGCCGCTGTTTGAAACCGTGGACGACCTGGAGGCCGCGCCCCGCATCCTGAGCGAGCTTTTCACCCTGCCAGCCTACCGCGATCATCTCCTCGCTTGCGGCAACGAGCAGATGGTGATGATCGGCTACTCGGACAGCAACAAGGACAGCGGCTACATGGCCGCCAACTGGGCGCTCTACCAGGCCCAGGCCGCCATTGCCGAGGTCTGCCGCGCCCACGACATCACGTTTACGCTGTTCCACGGGCGCGGCGGCACCGTGGCGCGCGGCGGCGGCCCGGCCAATCGCGCCATCCGCGCCCAACCCCCGGGCACCCTCAACGGCCGCTTCCGCCTCACCGAGCAGGGCGAGGTCATCGCCTCGCGCTACGGCGAGCCCGACCTGGCCCACCGCCACCTGGAGCAAATCGTCAGCGCCGTCATCGCCAGCTCGGCGCCCACCGCCGAGGCCCCGGCGCTCGAGCTGCCGGCGGCCTGGCGCGAGAGCCTGGCGGCCATGGCGGCCAAGTCGCGTTCAGCCTACCGCCAGCTGGTTTACGAGACCCCGGAGTTCCTGGCCTTCTGGCAGGCGGCCACGCCCCTGGACGAGATCAGCCGGCTGCGCATTGGCTCGCGCCCGGCGGCGCGCCGGGATGGCGCGCCGCAGGTGTCGCACATCCGCGCCATCCCGTGGGTCTTTTCGTGGATGCAGGGCCGCTTCAACCTCCCTGGCTGGCATGGGCTGGGCACGGCCCTGGCCGGCGGTTCGCTGGACCTGCTGCGGACGCTGTATCAGGCGTGGCCGTTCTTCCGCGCCCTGCTGGACAACGCCGAGATGTCGCTGCTGAAGGCCGATATGGACATCGCCGCGCTGTATGTGGACCTGGCGCCCGAGTGTGAGCAGGGGCAGGCCATCTTCAAGCGCATCACCGAGGAGTATGACCTGACCCGCCGCCTGGTGCTGGACGTGACCGGCCACGCCGAGCTGATGGAGGCCGACCCGGTCATCCAGCGCTCGGTGCAGCTCCGCAACCCGTACGTCGACCCGCTCAACTACATCCAGGTCGAAATGCTGCGGCGGCTGCGCGCCCTGCCAGACCCGGACGCCCCCGAGGCCGAGGCGCTGCGCGAGGTGGTGGTGTTGACGATTAATGGCATCGCGGCCGGCCTGAGGAATACGGGGTAGGGTTAGGCATTCTAACCAGTTCACCGATTGCCGAATCCGGCACTTCGTCCCTAGACGGAAAACGCCTCTCAGGCGAGACTCCAGGCGTTCAATGGAACGCCCCTACGCGCGGAACCCGGTCTAGATTGGTTCAAAGCCCTGCATGCCCTCCAACGCCTCTCACCCCGCGCTGCTGGCCCTGGCCGATGGCACCCTCTGGCCGGGCGTGGCGTTCGGTGCGCGCGGCGAGCGCACCGGTGAGGTGGTGTTCAACACCAGCCTGACCGGCTACCAGGAGATTCTCACCGACCCCTCCTACCACGGCCAGATCGTGGTGATGAGCCAGCCCCACATCGGCAACTACGGCACCAACCCCGAGGACGATGAGTCGGCCCGGGCCTGGGCGGCCGGCCTGGTGGTGCGCGCCGCCAGCCCCACCGTGAGCAACTGGCGCGCCAACAGCACGTTGGATGACTACCTCCGCGAGCGCGGTGTCCCCGGCCTGACGGAGGTCGACACGCGCGCCCTCATCCGCCACATCCGCGACCACGGCGCGCAGAACGCCGCCCTCTCCAGCACCCATCCCGACCCGGCGCACGTTATCGCCCTGGCGCGCTCCGCGCCCGATATGAACGGGCTGGACCTCGCGCGCGAGGTGACCTGCGCCGAGCCCTACCACTGGGCGGCGGGTGACGGCCTGGGCTTTCAGGCCGACCGTCATACTAATGCTGGCCGTTCCTACCACGTCGTGGCCTACGACTACGGTCTCAAGCGCAACATCCTGCGGCTGCTGGCGGCGCACGGCTGCCGCGTGACGGTGGTGCCCGCCACCACCACCGCCGAAGAAGTCTTGGCGCTGGCGCCCGATGGCGTCTTCCTCTCCAACGGCCCGGGCGACCCGGCTGCCGTGGACTATGGCATTGCAGCCGTGCGTGCGCTGCTGGGCCGCGTGCCGATTTTCGGTATCTGCCTCGGCCACCAGATCCTCGGCCTGGCGCTGGGCGGCGAGACCTACAAGCTCAAGTTCGGCCACCGCGGCGGCAACCAGCCTGTGCAGCATTTGCCCACCGGCCGGGTCGAAATATCCAGCCACAACCACGGCTTCGCCGTCCGCGCCGAGAACTTGCCGGAGGGCGTCGAGGTCACCCACCGCAACCTCAACGACGGCTGCGTGGAAGGCTTGCGCGCTCCAGCCCTGCGCGCCTTCGGCGTCCAATACCACCCCGAAGCCGCGCCCGGCCCGCACGATGCCCGCTACCTGTTTGACTCTTTTATTGAGTTGATGGAAAGGGGGTAATTGGTAATTGGTAATTAGTAATTGAAGACATACTAATTACCATTTACCATTTGCCAATTGCCTTTTTGCCGAAACGCACCGACATACACTCCATCTTGATCCTCGGCTCCGGCCCCATCGTCATCGGCCAGGGTTGCGAGTTCGATTACTCGGGCGTGCAGGCGTGCAAGGCGCTCCGGCGCGAGGGCTACCGCATCGTCCTGGTCAACTCGAACCCGGCCACCATCATGACCGACCCCGAGCTGGCCGATGCCACGTACATCGAGCCGCTCACCGTCGAGATTGTCGAGAAGATCATCGCCGCCGAGCGGCCCGATGCGCTGCTGCCGACCGTGGGCGGGCAGACCGGGCTGAACCTGGCCGTGGACCTTCAACGGGCCGGGGTGCTGGCGCAGTATGGCGTGCAGCTGATCGGCGCGCAGACGCGCGCCATCGAGCTGGCCGAAGACCGCCTCAAGTTCAAGGAAGCGATGCTGGCCGCCGGCCTGCCGGTGCCGCTGTCCGGCCTGGCGCGCACCCTGGCCGAAGCCGAGGCCGTGGCGGAGCAGGTGGGCTATCCGTGCCTCATCCGGCCCTCGTTTACGCTCGGTGGCTCGGGCGGCGGCATCGCGCGCTCGCCGGCCGAGCTGCGCAGCTTGGCGGCGTTTGGCTTGCGTGAATCGCCCGTCGGCGAGGTGTTGATCGAGCAGTCGGTGCTGGGCTGGAAAGAGTACGAGCTGGAGGTCATGCGCGACCGGGCCGACAACTTCGTGGTGGTGTGCTCGATCGAGAACATCGACCCGATGGGCGTACACACCGGCGACAGCATCACCGTCGCCCCCGCGCAGACCCTGACGGATCGCGAGTATCAGCGGCTGCGCAACATGGCGCGCACGGTCATCCAGACCGTGGGCGTCGAGACCGGCGGCAGCAATGTGCAGTTCGCGGTCGATCCGCGCACCGGCGAGGCGCTCGTGATTGAAATGAACCCGCGTGTCAGCCGCTCGTCGGCGTTGGCTTCCAAGGCCACCGGCTTCCCCATCGCCAAGATCGCGGCGCTGTTGGCCGTGGGCTACACGCTCGATGAGATCCCCAACGACATCACCCGTGTGACGCCCGCCTCCTTCGAGCCCAGCCTCGACTACTGCGTGGTCAAGATCCCGCGCTGGAATTTCGAAAAGTTCCCCGGTGCGGACGAAACGCTCGGCCCGCAGATGAAGTCGGTGGGCGAGGTAATGGCCATCGGCCGCACCTTCCCCGAGGCGCTTAACAAAGCCATCCGCGGGCTGGAGATCGGCGTGTCGGGCTTTGGACGCGAGCTGCAGGCCCAGGACAGCGCTGTGGGGGAAAGTGCTTTGCGCGTCCCTACCGCCCAGCGGCTGTTCGCGGTGGCCGAGGCCCTGCGCTCCGGCCGGCCCCTGGCCGAGGTGGTGGCGGAGACCCAGTTCGATCCGTGGTTTGTGTCCGAGATGGCGGCGCTGCTGACCACCGAGGCGGAGCTGAACCAGCATAGCCTGGCCAGCTTACCCGTTGAGTGGCTGCGGCGCGCCAAGCGCCAGGGCGTCTCGGATGAACAGATCGCGGCCAACCTGCAGCCTGGTCCCGCCGGCCGCGCCAGCGCGTTGGAGGTGCGGCAGCATCGCCTCGCCGCCGGGCTGAAGCCCGGCTACTACCGCGTGGACACTTGCGCGGCTGAGTTCGAGGCGCACACGCCCTATCTTTATTCCACCTACGAGACCGGCGACGAAACCGAGCCAACCGACCGGCGCAAGGTGGTCATCCTGGGCGGCGGGCCGAACCGCATCGGCCAGGGCATTGAGTTCGACTATTGCTGCGTGCAGGCCTGCTTCGCGCTCAAGGAATTGGGCTTCGAGACCATCATGGTCAACTGCAATCCCGAGACCGTGAGCACCGACTACGACACGGCCGACCGGTTGTACTTTGAGCCGTTGACCTTTGAAGACGTGCTCAACGTCATCGAAGCCGAGCAGCCGGAAGGCGTGATCGTGCAGTTTGGCGGGCAGACGCCCATCAACCTGGCGCGGCGGCTGGCGGCGGCGGGTGTGCCCATCTGGGGCACCAGCACGGATTCGATTGACTTGGCCGAGGACCGGGTGCGCTTTGGCGAGCTGCTGCGCAAGCTGGAGGTGCCGCACCCCGAGTGGGGCACGGCGCAGTCGATGGAGGCCGCGCGCCGTGTGGCCGACCGCATCGGCTTCCCGGTGCTGGTGCGGCCTTCCTACGTGCTCGGCGGCCGCGCCATGGAGATCGCCTACGACGACGCCTCCTTGGCCACCTTCTTGGCGCAAGCCGCCGCGGCCTCGCCCGACGGGCCGGTGCTGATCGACCACTTTCTGGAAGACGCTTACGAGGTGGACGTCGATGCCCTGGCCGACGGCCAGCGCGTGGTGATCGCCGGCATCATGCAGCACATCGAGGAGGCCGGCGTGCACTCTGGCGACAGCGCCTGCGTGCTGCCGCCCTACAAAATCAGCCTGTACCACCTCAGCATCATGCGCGACTACACCGAGCGCCTGGGGCTGGCGCTGGGCGTGCGCGGCCTGATGAACGTGCAATATGCCATCAAGGACGACATCGTTTACGTGCTGGAGGTCAACCCGCGCGCTTCGCGCACCGTGCCCTTTGTCAGCAAGGCCACCGGCGTGCCTATTGCGCGGCTGGCGGCGCAGGTGATGGCCGGCCGCAGCCTGGAAGAGCTGGGCTTTACCGAGATGCCGCCGGTGGAGGGCTTCTTTGTGAAGGAAGCCGTGCTGCCCTTCAAGAAGTTTCCCGGGGCCGACTACCGGCTTGGCCCCGAGATGAAGTCCACCGGCGAGGTCATGGGCCATGCCGCCCGCTTCGGCCATGCTTTTGCCAAGGCCCAGACCGCCGCCGGCACGCCCCTGCCGCTGTCTGGCGCCGTGCTGATCACGGTCAACGATTTCGACAAGGGCGCGGTGCTCAAGATCGCCCGCGAGCTGCACCGGCTGGGCTTCACCCTCTTCGCCACGGCCGGCACCGCCCACTGGCTGGCGCGCGCCGGCCTGCCGGTCGCCACCGTGAAGAAGGTGACCGAGGGCCATCCGAATATCCAGGATATGGTGGAGCAGGGGGAACTGCAGCTCATCATCAACACGCCGCTCGGCGCGCGCGCTCACGACGACAGCCGCACCATGCGCGCCGCCGCCGTCATGCGCAATGTGCCGCTGCTGACCACCCTCAGCGCCGCCGCCGCGGCCGTCAACGGTATTGCCGCCCTCAAAGGGCGCGATCTGAGTGTGCGCAGCTTGCAGGAGCACTACCGGCACATGGCGGGCA
>CAYUYN010000044.1:7080-17999 GCA_964449185.1 uncultured Anaerolineales bacterium
CAGCAGCGCTATCCCGCCCCCAATCAGCGCCACCGGCCACAGATAGTTGATCGACCGCTCAAAACCCACGCCGACCAGCACCCCCATGGCCAGCAAGGCCGCCGCCGGAATGTAGGCCCAACGCAACGATGTGCGGGAAGTTGGCAAGACGGCTAGCAGGAGAAAGGTCAGGCCAAGGCCGAGGAAGAACACCCCGCCGGTGTCGAACGGCAGGTTCAGGTTATCCAACCCGGCGACGACCGCCAAAGTCGCCAGCACGCCGCCGGGGATGACGGCCCACCAGAAGTTGCGGTCGCGCAGGTAGATGAGCCAGAAGGCCAGACCGAGGCTGCCCAGGAGAAGGCTGCCGCCCCATTGTTCAGCCGCAGCCGGGTTGATCTGCTCCAGGCTCATGCCGCCGCCCAACCCCAGCAGGGTGAGACCCGGGATCAAGGCCCACCAGGCTGTCCGGTCGCGCACGACGACGGCCAGAAAGGCGATGCCGCCGACCACAAAAGCCGCGGCCCACAGCGTGCTGCCCCAGTTGATGATGCCCAGATTTTGGAGAAGATAGACGATGCCGCCCGCGATCAGCAGCAGACCGATGATGAGTCGAGCGTCAAAGCGCCGCATGGGGGCCTCCTCAGGGGAGAGCGGGGCGGCGCAGCGCGCCGACGTGGGCGACGCCGGCGGCGTTACAAGCGCGCAGCAACCCCAGGTTGATGTCGCGGATGAGACTGGGTCCAGTATACACCAGCCCCGTGTAGACCTGCACCAGGCACGCGCCGGCCTGTAGTTTTTCCAGCGCGTCGGCGGCGCCGTGGATGCCCCCGACCCCGACAATGGGCAGGCGGCCTGCGGTGCGCGCGAACAGGTAGCGGATCACCTCCGTGGCCCGCTCGCGTAGCGGAGCGCCGCTCAGGCCCCCGGGCAGGCCCTTGGCCTCGGGCACGGCCTCGCGGCGGGTGGTCGTGTTCGTGGCGATGATGCCGTCCACACCGGTCGTCAGCACGGCCTCGACGATCGCGTCAAGCTCGGCTGCGCTCAAGTCGGGCGCGATTTTCACCAGGAGGGGCAGGCGCGGGGTAGGGGCGTTCAATTGAACGCCCCTACGCCCCGTATGCACGAGCGGAACACGCTCTAGAGCATCGCGCTCGGCGGTCACGGCGCTCAACAAGGCCCGCACCGCGGCGGCGGACTGCAACTGCCGCAAGTCCTTGGTGTTCGGGCTGCTGATATTGATCGTGACGTAGTCGGCCTGCTGATGGGCGTGCACGTGGCGCAACAGCGCGCAGTAATCCTCGGCGGCCTGCTCCAAGGGCGTGTCCTTGCCCTTGCCCAGATTGACACCGATCCGCGCCGGCAGCGGGCGCTGGACGGCGCCAGCGTGCAGGGTGGACAGGGCGGGGGGCAGGGCGTCGATCCCGGCATTCGGGAAGCCCATGCTGTTCACCACCGCCTGTGCCGCTGGAAAGCGATGCACCCGCGGCCTGGTGTTGCCCGCCTGGGGCAGGCGCGTCAGCGTGCCCACCTCCAGGTGTCCAAAGCCCAGCGCCGCCAGGCCAGCGAGCGCGATCCCATTCTTGTCATACCCGGCCGCCAGCCCCACCGGGTTGCGAAAGCGCAGCCCAAACGCTTCCACTTCTAACCGTGGGTCTTCCACGCGATATAGCCGCGCCAGCAGCCCACGAATGGGCGCCAGGTGGCCCGCCAGCCTGAGCAGCGCCAGCGTGGCGTGGTGGGCGGTTTCGGGGTCGGCGCGGAAGAGGAGCGGTTTGAAGAACGAATACATGGAAGACCGAACTACAGACGATGGACCTTTGAAATTTGTAGGAGCGCCTTCCAGGCGCGATCCCTCTTGTGCGACAGGCACCCCGGTTCAGCGACTTCTAACCGTGGGTCTTCCACGCGATATAGCCGCGCCAGCAGCCCGCGCACCGGCGCCAGCCGGCCCGCCATGCGCAGGAGCGCGAGGGTGGCCGCGTGGGCGCGTTCGGGGTCGGCGCGGAAGAGGATGGGTTTGAAGAACGAATACATGGAAGACCGAACTACAGACGATGGACCTTTGAAATTTGTAGGAGCGCCTTCCAGGCGCGATCCCTCTTGTGCGACAGGCACCCCGGTTCAGCGACGGTCCGTCGACTTTCTTACGCCGGCGTCTGGCCAAGAAACGCAACGATTTCATCGTACTGCTCGGCCGTCACTGCCCCTGTCCGCTTCCACTCCCCCAGCAGCTCCGGCAGCGTCGCCACCGCGTGCAGTTGATACCCGGCTCCAGCCAGCGATTGCGCCGCGCCCTGGCCGCGATCGATGAGCACCACAATGTCGCGCACGACCAGGCCGGCGCCTTCGAGCTTCCCAATGGCTTCGATCTTGCTGCCGCCGGTCGTCGCCAGGTCGTCAATGACTACCACGGTCTCACCGGCCTCGTAAACCCCCTCGATGGCGGCCTTGGTGCCATAGTCCTTGGCCTCGCGGCGCGGATACAAGCTCGGCCGGCTCATCTCCAGGCCGATGGCCGTCGCGATGGGCAAAGCCGCATACGGGATCCCGGCCAGCCGGTCGAAGGTCATGTCGTTTAGCTTGGCCGCGTAAGCCTTCGCCACGAGGCGCAGGATTTCCGGGTACGACACGAGCCGTCGCAGATCCAGGTAGATCGGCGACACCGCGCCCGACTTCAGCGTGAACTGCCCGAACTTGACGCAGCCGGATGCGAGGAGTGCCTTCGCAAGTGCGCGAAATTCGAGATTGGAGATTGGAGAGTGAGCACTGCCCGCTGCGCGTGCCGACTTCTGACTTCCGACTTCCGACTTCTGACTTCTGACTTCCGACTTCCGACTTCCGAGAATCTCCAGTCTCAAATCTCTAATCTCCGCCCTCAACCGCCTCGCCTCAGCCGCCGGGCTCTTCGCCTGGGCGATGCTGCGCGAGGCGTTGATGAGCAGACCCAGGCCGTCCGCGCGCAAGCCGGCGCGCATCAGGCCCGGCAGGTCGCCGCCCTGGGCGCCGACACCGGGCACCAGGAACCACATGTCCGGCGCAATCGCCCGCACGCGGGCCATCGCGCCGGGGTCGGTCGCGCCGACCACCAGGCCCACGTTGCCGTGCTCGTTCCAGCCCTGCGCGGCCTGGGCGACCAGCTCATACAGCGGCCGGCGGCCCTGGCCCGTTTCAAACTCCAGCGCCTGCAGTTCGTCCGCGCCGGGGTTGGAGGTCTTGCACAGCACAAAGATGCCGCACTCCCGCCGTTCCAGGAACGGCGCCAGCCCATCGCGGCCGGTGTAGGGATGCACGGTCAGGCCTTGCGCGCCGAGCGTATCGAAGGCCGCCCGCGCATAGGCGGCCGAGGTCTCGCCGATGTCGCCGCGCTTGGCGTCGAGCAGCACCGGGATGTCATCGGGGATGTCGGCGATGACGTCCAGCAGGGCCAGCATGCCCTCGGGGCCGTAGACTTCAAAGAACGCGCTGTTGGGCTTGTACGCGGCGGCCACGTCCACCGTGGCATCGATCAGGCGGCCGCACTGGTGGCGCAGCTCGTCCAGGCTGTCGGCGCGCGGGTCCAGCCCCACGCACAGCAGCGAGTCGACTTTGCGCGCCCGTGCAGTTAGCCGCTCGAAAAAGGTCTCGGCCATTCGGTTAAGCCTTTCCAAGGACCATGGCCAGCAGCGCCATGCGCACGTACAGGCCATACTCCATCTGCCGGAAGTAGGCGGCGCGCGGGTCGCTGTCCACCTCGGGGTCGATCTCGCCCACGCGCGGCAGCGGGTGCATCAGGGCCATGCGCGAGCGGAAGCCCTGCATGGTCTCTGGCGTGATGACGTAGGCGCCTTTGACAGCCTCGTACTCATCCAAGTTCTCGAAGCGCTCCTTCTGCACGCGCGTCACGTAGAGCACATCCGTGTCGGCCATGAGCTGCGCGTCCAGCCCGTCAAACTCAGCCTGGCGCACGCCCAATGCCTCGAGCTGCGCCACCAGTTCGGGCGGCATGCGCAGCAGCTCGGGCGAGACGTAGTTGAGGCGCACACCATACAGCGCCAGCAGTTTGGCCAGCGAGTGTACCGTGCGGCCGTAGCGCAGGTCGCCCAGCATCGTCACGGTCAGGTCTTCGGTCGTGCCCAGCTCTTCGCGGATGGTGAACAGGTCCAGCAGCGCCTGGGTGGGGTGTTCGCCAATGCCGTCGCCGGCGTTGATGATCGGCTTGCGCGCGTACTTGGCCGCGATGGCCGCCGAGCCCGTTTCAGGGTGGCGCAGCACGATCACGTCGGAATAGCTCTCGAGCGTGCGGATGGTGTCGGGCAGGGACTCGCCTTTGGAGACCGACGAATACTTGACGTCGTTGATCTGGATGACGCTGCCGCCCAGCCGCTCCATGGCCGCCGCAAACGACGATGAGGTGCGGGTAGAGGGCTCGTAAAAGAGGTTGGTCAAAATCTTGCCCTTGAGCAGGTCGAACGTGCCCACGTGGGCCACCATGGTGCGCATGGTCTCGGCCACGCCAAAGATGTATTCGAGATCCTCGCGGCAGAACTGTGAGACCGAGAGAATGTCTTTGCCGTAAAAGACGCCCGTGCGCTGATCGCCGAGCGGGAGGTGGACACTGCGCAGGTGATGGGGAATAGCCATGGTTGTCCTTTCTATGGGGCCGCGCCAAATGCGTTCAAGCCGGTGCCGGGTGCTGCCAGGACGCGCTCGCCGTCATACGCCAACTGCCCGCGCAGGGTAACGGCCACCACCTTCCCGCGCAGGGCCTTGCCTTCAAACGGGGTCCAGGCGCAGCGCGAGTGCATGCGGCCGGCCTGGTCCGTCCATTCACAGTCAAGGTCGACGTCGATCCACGTATCGGGTTGAGGCCGCAGCCCAAAAATCAGCCGCGGGTTGGTGTGCAGGCGCTGGATGAGGTCGTCGAGGGTCAAGCGCCCCGCGTGGCAGGCCGTCAGCCACAGCGCCAGTGCCGTTTCCAGCCCGGGATAGCCGGGCGGGGGGCTGGCGCTTTCTTTTTCCGCCCGCGTATGCGGCGCGTGGTCGGTGGCGAAGCAGTCGATGAGGGGCAAGTGCGCCCAGAGCGCGTCCACATCCATTTGCCTGGCCAGGCGCGGCCGCACTTCGATGTAGCCCGGCGCCAGCCCGCAGCCGTCCAGCGTCAGAAACAGGTGATGCGGGCAGACCTCGCACGTCACCTTGACGCCGCGCGCCTTGGCCGCGGCGATCAGCTCAATTTCCGCGCGCCGGCTGACGTGGCAGATGTGCACCGGCCGGTCGTGCAGCTCGGCCACAAAGAGCACGGCCGCCACGGTGCGGCCTTCGGCGTGGGCCAGGATGGGCCGGCCCTTGGGCCACGCGGCAAAGTGCGCCATGAGCGGGTCCAGCCCTTCCAGGCACAGCGGGCCAAAGGTGGCATCCAGGTAAAGCTTCAGACCCGCGCAGCGCGGCGCCAGCGCGGCGGCCTCGGCGGCATTTTCGGCGCCGGCGCCGAAGTGGAGGCCGTAATCACAGCGCGCGCGAGCGCTGGCCGCCGCTTCCTTGTTGGCCAGCGCCTCCGCCGTGGTGATCGGCGGCGTGTTGTTGGGCATGTCGAGCACATAGGTAAAGCCGCCCGCCAATGCCGCCGCCGTGCCGCTGTCCCAATCTTCCTTGTGCGGCGCGCCGGGGTCGCGCAGGTGGACGTGCGGGTCAATCAAGCCCGGCAAACGCGTGATCGTCATGGTCGTTTCCTAGCAGCAGGCAAAAAAAAGAGCCGAATAATCGGCTCCAGGTGATGCGGGCAATAGAGAATCCTGTTTTCTGAAAGGCCAGGCCGTTCCTGGCCGCCTCATGGTCCGGCAAGCGCAAACGCTGATTGTGAGTCATCTAAGAAACTCGGCTGTGCTCTTGATAGGCCCACGCAGTTGCCCGGGCCACTGAGTATATTAAGCGCACAAGCCTTGGCTGTCAATAGCGGCGAGCTTAGAATAATTGGAGAAAAAGCGTCAGGGCGCCTTGTGCAGAGGCGGTGGAACGCCAGCCCGCATTTGACGCATCCTCTCCCGTCCATTACACTGACCCCGTCGCTACCCGCTCCCCTCTACGGAACCACGATGCCACGCGCAATACTCTCTGTCCATGACAAAACTGGCCTGGTGCCATTTGCCCGCGGCCTGCACGACCTGGGCTGGGCGCTCATCGCTTCGGGCGGCACGGCCCGCCGGCTGCGCGACAGCGGCCTGCCGGTGACTGAAGTGGCCGAGTACACCGGCTCGCCCGAGATTCTCGGCGGCCGGGTGAAGACCCTGCACCCCGCCATCCACGGCGGCCTGCTGGCGCGTGCTACCGAGAGCGATCACGGCGAGCTGCGGCGCCTGGGCTGGGACTACATCGACCTGGTGGCCTGCAATCTGTACCCCTTTGAAGACACGGTGGCCCTCCCGAACGTAACGCTGGAGAGCGCCATCGAAAACATCGATATCGGCGGCGTGACGCTTATCCGTGCCGCGGCCAAGAACCACCAGCGCGTGACCCTGGTCTGCAGCCCGGAGGACTATGATTTGGTGTTGGCCGAGGTCCGGGTGACGATGGTCAGCCCTGAGACCCGGCGCCGTCTGGCGATTAAGGGCTTCCAGTTGACCGCCCACTACGACGCGGCCATCCAGGCCTATCTAGCGAGCCTGGCCGGCGCCGGCAATGGCGCGGCCGAGGCCGCCCAGCCTTTCAGCCTCCAGCTTCACCCCGTACAGCGTCTGCGTTACGGAGAGAACCCGCACCAGTCCGCGGTGCTCTACGGCTACGAGACCGACGCCGGCCCGCTCGGTGGTCGCGTGCTGCAGGGCAAAGAGCTTTCGTATAACAACTTGCTCGATCTCGACGCCGCCTGGAAGGCGGCCGTCAGTTTCGAGCGGCCCACCCTCTGCATCGTCAAGCACCTCTCGCCGTGCGGCATCGCTTCGGCCGATGACTTGGCCACCGCCTTTGCCGCGGCTTTTGCCTGCGACACACGCTCGGCCTTTGGCGGCGTCATCGCCGCCAACCGCGTTTTTGACGAGGCCGCGGCCAAGGCCCTGGGCGACCTGTTCGTGGAGTGCATCGCCGCGCCTGGCTTCACGGACGAGGCGCGACAAGCCCTGGCGGCGCGCAAGAACTGCCGCCTGGTAGAGATCCCCGACCTGACCATTGAGCCGGCGTATGAGCTGCGCTCCATCAATCGCGGCGTGCTGCGCCAGGACGTGGACCTGGGCGACCCGCCCTCGGCCGATTGGAAAGTTGTCTCACAACGCCAGCCCACCGCGGCCGAGTGGGCGGCCCTGCGCTTCGCGTGGCGCGCCTGCCAACACGTCAAGTCCAACGCCATCGTGCTGGCACAGGGCGAGGCCAGCGTGGGCATTGGCGGCGGCCAGCCTAACCGCGTGGACTGCGTGCGCATCGCCGCCGAACGTGCCGGTGACCAGACGCGCGGCGCGGTGATGGCCTCCGACGCCTTTTTCCCGTTTCCGGACTCGGTCCAGTTGGCGGCGCAGGCCGGGGTCACGGCCGTGGTGCATCCGGGCGGCTCGGTGCGCGACGCCGAAACCGTGGCGGCGGCCGACGCCGCCGGCCTGGCCCTGGTGGTCACTGGCGCTCGCCACTTCCGGCACTAACTGCATTCGCAGCCGACCGGCTACCGGGCCGCTAGCGCCGTGCTTCCTGGCCCGCCTATCCCATTCAAAAGAGACCTCATGCCCTCCTTCCGCGTGCGTGTTGCCAAGGATTACACCGTCTTCGCCTCGGCCCATTTTGTCACCTACGACCGTGACCAGAGCGAGCCCATTCACGGGCACAACTACCGCGCCGCGGTCGGCATCGAAGGCGCGCTCGACGAGAACCATTACGTCTTTAACTTCGTGCCGCTCAAGCGCCACCTGCGCACCATCTGTGACCGGCTGGACCATCACCTGCTGCTGCCCACCGGCAACCCCATCATCGACATCGCCCAGGACGAGACGAGCTACCTCATTCGCCAGGGCGACAAGCACTACGTCATTCCTAAAGAAGACGTGGTCCAGCTCCCCATCCCGAACACCACTGCCGAGCTGCTGGCCAGGTGGATCAGCGAACAGCTCGTGGCCTGGCTGCGCGAGACCGGCGTCACTGGCCTGACGGCCCTGGAGGTTGAAGTCGAAGAGACGTTTGGCCAGACGGCGACGTATCGACACGAGCTCAAATAGTGCCCGGACTTTCGCTTTCTTCTACCGGATGCCCATCGTCTTCCTTGCCCTTGGCTCCAACCTCGGTGACCGCGCCGCCAACCTGCGCCGCGCGTTTACGGCCCTCGCGCCTGACATCCAGGTCGACCTTGTCTCGCGTTGCTATGAGACCGAGCCCGCCTACGTTCTCGACCAGCCCCGCTTTTACAACCTGGTGTGCCGCGCGCAGACAGCGTTGGAGCCCAGCCTTCTATTGCGCCGTCTCAAGGCCCTCGAAACCGAACTTGGCCGCGAACCGGGCAGGCGCTACGGACCGCGCCTGGTGGACCTGGACTTGCTGCTGTACGACGACATCATGCTGGAAACACCCGAGCTGACCCTGCCGCATCCGCGCCTGCCGGAGCGTGCCTTTGTGTTGGTTCCGCTGGCCGAGTTGGCGCCAGAGGTCGTACACCCGCGGCTCGGCCTGACGATCGACGCGCTGTGCCGTCGGCTGGGCGACACCCACCACCTGTTGTGGCCCGCGCCAGAATGCGACCAGTCGTTGGCCTGGCCGCCATGACCGAGGCCGCGCGCGGCAAGCTGACACTAGGCGCGACGACATTCGCCTGGGGTCAACAGACTTACCTCATGGGCATCGTCAACGTCACCCCGGACTCGTTTTCGGGGGATGGCCTGGCGGCGTCCGGCGGCGATTGGGTCGCGGCCGCCGTGGCTCAAGCCCAGGCGCAGGTGGCGGGCGGCGCGCACTTGATCGACGTGGGCGGCGAGTCCACCCGGCCCGGCAGCCAGCCCGTGTCTTTGGATGACGAGCTGGCCCGCGTCATCCCGGCGGTGCGCGCCATCGCCTCCGCCGTGGCCGTGCCGATCTCCGTGGACACTTACAAAGCCGAGGTCGCTCGCCAGGCGCTGGCCGCCGGCGCCACGGTGGTCAACGACGTGTGGGGCCTGCGGTTGGACCCGGCCATGGCCGGCGTGGCCGCCGCCGCGGGTGCGGCCGTGGTCTTGATGCACAATCGCAGCCGGCCCAAGGACGCGGTGCAGGCCGCGCAGCTCGGCGGGCGCTACGTGGGGGTGGAATACGGTGACCTGCTCGACGACATTGCGCGCGAACTAACCGAGTCCCTCGCGCTGGCCCGCGCCGCCGGCATCGCCGCTGACCGTCTTATCCTTGATCCCGGTATTGGTTTCGGCAAGACGGTGGAGCAGAACCTGGAGCTGATGTACCGGCTGGACGAGCTGTGCGGCTTGGGTTTCCCGCTCCTGGTGGGGCCGTCGCGCAAGGCCTTTGTCGGCTACACGCTCAATTTGCCCCCCGCCGAGCGGCTGGAGGGCACGGCCGCTGCCGTGGCCCTGGCCATCGAGCGCGGCGCCGACCTCGTGCGCGTGCACGACGTCGCGGCCATGCAGCGCGTGGCCCGCGTCACGGATGCCATCGTGCGGGGACGGCCTGCACGCAGGACAGTGAAGTGAAGCCATGACCCTGCAGGAAACGAACTTCTGGCTCGAAACGGTCACCGACTCGCCCGTCTACGGCGACCAGCCCTGGCCCGCCCAGGTGGACGTGGCCGTCATCGGCGCCGGCATCACGGGGCTCTCGGCCGCGCGTGGCCTGGCGCGTCAGGGCGCGGCGGTGGCGGTGCTCGAAACGCACGACATTGGCTGGGGGGCCAGCTCGCGCAACGGCGGCATGGTGCTGACCGGCCTCAAGGTCGGCGCGGACGGCCTGGTTGCGCGCTATGGCCGTGACCATGCCCGCCGCCTGTACGCGGCCTCCCTGGCCGCCATCGACTGCGTGGAGCAGATCGTGCGCGAGGAGCACATCGACTGCAATTTTGTGCGCTGCGGCCACCTGGAGGTGGCCGCCAAGCCGGCGCACTTCAAGTCTTTTGTGAAGGCGGCCGAGGCCATGCAGCGCGAGTTTCAACACCCGGTGCGGGTGGTGCCGCCGGACGAGCTGCATACCGAGATCGGCTCAGAGGTGTATCACGGCGGCCTGGTGGATGACGCGAGTGCCAGTGTTAACCCGGCGCGCTACGTGGCCGGGCTGGCAGCGGCGGCTGCCCGCGCCGGGGCCGCCCTCTTCCCACAGTCCGCGGTGGAGAAGGTCGAGCCGGCCGGCAGCAACTTCAAGCTGCGCACTGGCCGCGGCACGCTGCTGGCCAAGCAGGTGGTGGTGGCCACCAGCGGCTATACCAGCCGTGCCACGCCGGCCCACCAGCGCCGCATCGTGCCCATTGGCTCGTACATCATCGCGACCGATATTCTGCCCGAGACCCTGGCGCGCGACGTCAGCCCGCGCAACCGGATGATCTTCGACTCAAAAAACTTCCTGTATTACTTCCGCGTCACCCCCGACCGGCGCATGTTGTTTGGCGGTCGGGCCGGCTTCTTCCCCGAGACGCCCACCACGATCCACGAAAGCGCGCAGATTCTCCACAAGGCCATGCTCACCGTCTACCCGCAGCTCCAGGACGTGCCGGTGACCCATGCCTGGGGCGGCACGCTGGACTTTGCCTTCGACCTGATGCCGCACGCCGGCCAGTTGGACGGCCTGTGGTATGCCCTGGGCTACGCCGGCCACGGCGTGGCCCTGGCCACCTATCTGGGCACCGCCCTGGCCGCCGCCATCGGCGGGCAGCCGCACGACAATCCCTTCACCGAGCTTACGTTCCCGCGCGCGCCCCTCGGCCTGTACGATGGCCGCCCCTGGTTTTTGCCCTTCGCCGAGGTATGGTACAAATTGCTTGACATGGTGAGTTGAGCGGCTGAGCGCCAGCCGGCCCA
>CAYUYN010000045.1:0-11135 GCA_964449185.1 uncultured Anaerolineales bacterium
CGAATCCTAGCCCCGCTACTAAAACACCGCCAATCATTGCGATTGGCGGTGTTTTATTGCGCAGCCAAGGCTGGGGCTCATAACCTGCAGGTCTTGGATTTGACTGGATCCTCTCTGCTGGCAGCACCTATGACCTTCCTCCAGTTCTATTCCCACTGCTACGAGACCGTGTTAGACCACGGCAGTCCAAAAATCTCACGCGCTCCTGTTCGATAGTCTCTTCAACGCGATAGCGGCGACAACGTCACCGCGCAATTCACAACCACCTTCCAATATTGTGCGTCAAATGGCGTGTTTGCCCCGAACGTAACCGAGTGGTCCAAATTTCAAGTCACCGGTTTCGACCTGGGAAAAGCCGATGTCCGGCATAAGGGGAGCGAGTTCTTGAACGCCACCCCCAAGTCCGCCATGCAACATGAGCGCCATGCGCAGGTGGCTGGCCAAACCCGTTGACCGCTTGACATCGACACTGAGCAGCCGCCCGCCTGGCTTCAGGACGCGATAGATTTCGGCCAGGCCCTGGCGCTTGAGGTCGCCGGGCAGGTGATGAAACATGAGGCTGCTCAAGACCAATTCGAAGGTCTGATCGGGGAATTCCAGTGATTCGATCAGGCCCACGAGGTAGCTAACCCGGTCGCCGGTCGTAGCGGCTTTCCGCCGCGCCACCGCAATCATCTCCGGCGACGCATCAATGCCGAAGACCTGGCCCACCTGGCCGACGCCATGTGCGGCGAGCAGTGTCAGACTACCGGTGCCGCAGCCCACGTCCAGCACGGCTTCCCCCGTTTGAAGCCCGGCCAACCGCAGGGTGGCAGGCCTTCCGCAGTCTCCGCTCTTGCCCGAGCGTCAGCAGCCGCCTGAAGCGCCGGCACGGCATCGGCAACCGCCACAGCCAACTCGCTCATCTCAAAGAGGCTCAGATCATTCTCTGCATCGCCGAAGCTGACCAGGTTGTGGGCCGAGAGGCCGCAGATGTGCAGCAACCCCCGCAAGCCCGTGCCCTTGGACGTGCCCGGCGGCAGAATCATGACCGCACCCTTGTTGTGGACTACCGTGGCTTCGCCGCCCCACCGGGCAACCTCTTGCCAGACGGGCTGGTCATGTGGGCTCCAGGTGGAAACGATGGCGCGGCCGTGCTCGAGGGGCACTCCGGCCTGCTCAAGCGCACTGACCAAACGCGGGTCTACGTGGCCGTACGGCAAGTAGATTTCGCCTGTGGCCGTGTGAGCCAGCACGGCGCCGTTCTCCCAGACAACGCCAATAAAAACGTCAGCCAGCGGGCCGACATCCACGCTGCCGGTCGGGCGACCCGTCACCAAGAAGAGAACATAACCAGCCGAGTGGAGGTGCTCCAGCGCTTTGTGAATGGTCCGCGGAACAACTCCCTGCTCGGCGAGGGTGCCGCCATAATCGAAAGCCAGAATTCGGCGGTACATGGGGCTTTGGTCGCTCCTCACCCGGCACTGCCAAACCCCCTCTCCGCATCAAGACCATGCATACGTTCAGCGGCCTGGCGTGGCGAGTGACAGTCGTCCCGTTATTAGCATGTAAGAAGGCACTGGCGGTCCGCGCCACTGGAGTGCCTAATGGTCGTACGAGTAAGATGCTGCGCCGGCCGTGTGCACTGTTAATTGGCGACAATGCCACCCGGCCCGAGGTTCAATCGACGCCCAGCGGCCGCGATCCTGGGTAATTCGCCACGTTCACTTGCTACGTTGGCCCGATGTCAGCGCCAAATGCTGTTGCGATGATGGCGCAGGAGGGCAGCATGTACAAGAGAATCCTCGTACCTCTGGACGGATCCGAGTTGGCCGAGCGAGCGCTGCCGCACGCGCTGGGGACTGCGCGTTGCATGGGCAGTCAGCTATGGCTGGTGCGCGTTTGCCTATCCCAATTCTACGCGTTCAGCCCGGGCGGCGATGGCCCGCTCTACAGCGAGGAAGCGCTGGAGGCGGACCACAGGGCTGCCGCTGAGTATTTGGCCCGGGTGCGCGCCCAATTCAACTGCCCCGACGTGGCTGGGATGACCGAAGTCCTTACCGGGACAGTGGCGGAGACTATTATCGATTATGCACGCGCGAAGAGCATTGATCTTATCGTCATGTCGACCCACGGGCGCTCGGGACTAAGCCGCTGGGTGTATGGCAGCGTGACGGACAAAGTCCTGCGCGGCGCGACCTGCCCGACTCTGATTGTGCGCGGCCAATCCGCCGATTGAGCTTACTCGGCTCGCCGCGGCAGGACCACGGTCAGCGGCCGGCAAGGGTGGACGCGCTCCGGGCCGGCCCAGAGAACCCGGTCCGGGTGCTGGGGGTTGCTCGACCAACGCCCCCAACCTGATCGTGACAAATTGGGCCGGAAAGCGTGCTTTACAAACGTCCCCTCAAACGGCGACATTGTTCACTTCAACGTCCTGGCGACCAGACTTACACTGTGGGCAGCCAGATGGGTCAGCTGTTCGACGAGCCACTGATCACCTCGGCCCAAGTCGTCCTCGAGCCGGCGCCACGTTGGCGGATGTAGCGGCAGTGGCGAGATGCATCTTCCAGAGTGAGTTGGACGCCGTCATGGATCTTGCACAGCGGCTCGTGCGCGGTGAGTTGCCCATTTGGTAGCCAGACTCGTAGGGAGAAAGGCGGTGCAAACGTGCCTCTCGATCGAGCCTCTTTGGCGGACTATCTCTCCCGCTGGCTGGGCCAGCCGGTGCACGTCGAGCAGTTGCGTGACTTGGGTGGTCGTACTACAGGCGCCGCCGCACTGAAAGCGTTCGGCTACGGCCGTCCCCTATGCATTGAGTACCGGGTGGCGGATCAAGCTCACCGCGCTGTTTTGCGCCAGGTGAACCGTAACGGCTTCGGCCGCGAGCGGGATTCGGATCGCATTGCCGAGATCTGGCTTGATTTCCACAGCTTCAACTGCCTGCCGGGGCACGTCCGGGCCCATGACGTGGTCGGGTTGACGGGCGGCGGAGACCTGGAATCGCTCGGGCATGTGCAGGACATGCTGCTGCTGACCGACTACGCCATCGGCCAGCCCTACGCCGACGACCTGTTGCGCCTCCGGGACATTGGCGAGCGGATGGAACAGGATGTCGCGCGTGCGAAGGTGCTGGCCGCCTACCTGGCCGATATCCATGCGGTCAAGCATGCCGATCCGTTGCTCTGGCGGCGGCGCCTGCGCGACCTGGTTGGGCACGGCGAAGGCATTATGGGTCTAACCGACAGCTACGCGGCCGATTTCGCCCTGGCCACGCCTGAGGATTGGCGGGCAATTGAGGTTGCAGCTAACGAATGGCGCTGGCGCTTGAAGCCGCTGGCCCATCGGCTTAGCCAGGTCCATGGCGATTTCCATCCCTTCAATGTCCTGTTCGCCGAGGGAACGGACTTCCGTCTGCTTGACCGCAGCCGAGGCGAATGGGGTGAGCCCGCCGACGACGTGAGCTGCATGACGATCAACTACCTGTTCTTCTCCCTGCAGCGCTTCGGTTGGCTGGATGAACCCTTCGTCAAGCTCTACACCACGTTCTGGGAGACCTATCTGGAGCTCAGCCCAGACGATGAATTACTGACGGTGATACAACCCTGGTTTGCCTGGCGGTCGCTCGTGCTGGCCAGCCCGCAGTGGTATCCCGGCCTGGAACCCAGCGTGCGACGCAAACTGCTCTACTTTGCCCAACACGTGTTGGCCGTGGACCGGTTCGAATGGACCGACATCAACCGCTATCTGGAGCCCTGAAACAGGCGCATGACCGGTCTGGTTTTGCCATTTGGCTGACCGGCCCGCCCGCGTCGGGCAAGACGACCCTGGCGGTCGAACTGCAGCGCCTGCTGGTGAGGCGCGGCATCCACACGCTTGTGCTGGATTCGGACGACTTGCGGCAGGCACTGACCCCACATCCAACTTACACCGAAACCGAGCGCGATTGGTTCTACGCGGTCATCACCTATCTGGGGGCCTGGCTCACGGGCAACAACGTCAACGTGCTGATCGCCGCCACCGGCCACAAGCGTGCCTATCGCCAGCAGGCCAGGGAACAGATCCAGCGCTTCGCCGAGGTCTATGTCCAGTGCGCGCTGGAAGTCTGCCAGGCGCGTGATCGGAAGGGCATTTACGCGCTCGCCGCATCTGGCCAGGCCGACCGTGTGCCGGGTATCGGCGTGCCATATGAACCCCCGCTCAACCCGGAAGCCACGATTAATACGGGTCGCCTATTGGCCAGCGCGGCCGCCAGCGCTGTGCTGGCCCAGTTAGATGATCGATTGTATCTTTCTTTAGCCCCATTCCACAGGAGGTCATCATGACAACGTGTCTAGATCGGCTGCAACGCTGGCTGCGAGAGCGGCACGTGGCCTACTCCATCCAACATCACCGTCAGGCCTATACCGTTCCGGAAGTGGCCATGGAAGTGCATGAGCAGGGGGAGCACGTGGCGAAAGTGGTCATCGCCCAGGTCGATGGCCGGCTGGTGATGCTGGTCGTGCCCGCGCTCGAGCAGGTCGACTTTAAGCGGGCCGCTCAGTTGCTCCAAGCCCACACCGCCCGGGCCGCCCACGAAAATGAGTTTGAGAGCCGCTTCCCTGACTGTGAACTGGGCGCAATGCCGCCGTTCGGCAACCTGTATGCCATGCCGACGTATGTGGACGAGGCGCTGACCCAGACTAGCAAGCTGGTCTTCCAGGCCGGGACACACCGCGACACCCTCAAGCTGGCGACCGAAGACTACTTGCGCCTAGCCAAACCCATCACGGGCAACCTCACCCGGCAGCACTCCAAAATGGAAGCCGCCAGATCAAATTAGATAGCCCGATGACCGCCGCCTGAAGGCGTACGGAGATCCATGGAAACGGAACGGCTATCCGATCCGGCTGCGACCCTGGCCGCCGACGTCGAGCATCACACCCGGCGCGATCCCCACCGGCAGGCTTCGGCCTTATCGGACGTCATCCTCGGGGGGCAGGATGGTCTGGTGAACGTCCTGGGGGTCATCCTGGCCGTGGCCGCGGCCACCGCTGATGCTCACATTGTGCTCGTCGCCGGCCTGGCCGCCACCTTTGCCGAATCCGTCTCGATGGGGGCCGTGGCCTACACCACCACCCTGGCCGACGCTGACTTCTACGAAAGCGAACGGGCGCGCGAGTACCGGCATGTGCAGGCCGTGCCCGGCCTGGAAGGCGAAGAGATCCGCCGCATCTACCAGGCCAAGGGTTTCTCCGGCGATCTGCTCGACCGCATCGTGGCCACCATCACGGCCGACCCAGACGTGTGGGTAGCGGTCATGATGGCCGAAGAGCATCAGCTCGCCCCGATCAACCGCCGGACGGCCCTGCGCTCGGCTCTGGTGGTCGGCCTGGCGGCCATCGTCGGCTCCCT
Organism: uncultured Anaerolineales bacterium; assembly: GCA_964449185.1. GTDB lineage: Bacteria > Chloroflexota > Anaerolineae > Anaerolineales > UBA6663 > CAYUYN01. Next base: position 5,371 of record CAYUYN010000045.1, read on the forward strand.
CGTTCCCCTGGCGCCGTTCCTCTTCCTGCCGGTGCAAATGAGCATGTGGGTTGCCGTCGGCTTGTCGGCGCTGGTGCTGTTTGCGGTCGGAGCCGTCAAGGCCCGGATGACGGTGGGCCACCCCGGCAAGAGCGGGCTGGAGATGGCTGTGATCGGCACGGTCAGCGCCCTGGTGGGCTACGTGGTCGGTGTGCTGCTGAGAGTGCCGGCCGGTCCGTGAGTCTTGCCCGGACACTGAAAGGAGAGTTCCATGCCCCCCCATTGTGATTCGCTGGATGGCCCAGTCGTGACCGCTGCCCGGTGGGCCTTGGAACAGGCGGACGTCGAGTTGATCCTGCCGTATGTGCCCAAGGCGAGCGAGGCCGAAGTCCGCGCGGCGTTCCAGAAGGTACTGCCCCTGTGCCAGAATGGCACCGGGATGCGTGAGGTCCGTGAGGTGGCCGAATTGTACTTCTACGAGACGGTGGTGCGCCTGCACCGGGCGGGTGAGGGCGCGCCTTACACCGGCCTCAAGCCGGCCGGCCTGGACGTGGGCCCGATCATCCCGCTCGCGGAGAGAGCCATTGAGAGCGGGCGGCCGGAAGAGCTGATCAGTGCCTTGCGCGACATCGTCAAGTCGGAGGCGCTCGAGCGCTTCCAGCACATGCTGAAGTTGAAGGCGCACGCCAGCCACGGCGTTGACGCGGCCCGCGCGTACGTGGAGGCGATGCTCGGGTTGCAGGTGTGGGCGCATCAGGTGTACCTGAGCGCCAAGGCCGAGCCGCATGGCGAAGGCGAGTCACACCATCATTGAATGCGGCACGGCCGCGCCTTATTCGGAGGCCAGATGACTCGCTTGCGCATCCCCGCTACTAAAACACCGCCAATCAATGCGATTGGCGGTGTTTTGTTACAGTCTCAAGGTTGGGGCCAATAACCCGCCGGTCTTTGATTCGAGGCGTATCCCTATGGAACGACTCGGATACGCCGTTTAAGTAGTGTGCTAATGGGCCTTACGGCCTATCTCTGACCTCACGACCAGGAGCCGTGTGCTCGCCAAACGCAACCCCTGACCACACACCTCGCTAACCGCGTAAGCCGTGTGGTCGAGCCGCACCCTGAACCCTCTGGCCGTCACCAGTTCGTGACCGAGCCGTCGCTCCGGCGCCAATGCGGCGCCTCCCAGAACCGCCAGGCGTCTGTTTGGACGCGTGTCTCATCGAACTCGATGCCGAGGCCGGGTGCCTCGGGCACCGGAAAGCTGGTCCCCACTAATTCGGGCTGAACCGGGAAGAACTCAGCGGAGTCGTTTTTGCCGGAGGCGCCGTGGTACAGGTTTTCGGCTTGCGTGACGCGCACTTCCAGCCAGGCAAAGTTGGCCACGGCCGCAGCGAGGTGAATGGTCGCCGCCGTGCAGACCGGGCCGAGCGGGTTATGCGGCATCAGGTCAATATAGTGGGCTTCGGCCCAGCCGGCCACCTTCATGGCTTCGGTGAAGCCGCCGACGTTGCAGATATCCAGACGGGCGAAGTCCGTCAGGTGTCGCTCGATATAGGGCAAGAACTGCCACTTGCTGGCGAACTCCTCGCCGACGGCGAAGGGCACGTCGGTAAGCTGGCGCAGCGCGGCGTAAGCTTCGGGTGTTTCGTCGCGGATGGGTTCTTCGATGAAGTCCAGCGTGCCGCGCGGCAGGCGTTGACAAAACGAGGCGGTCTCGGCGATGGAGAGGCGATGATGGTAGTCGACGCCCAGCGTCAGCCCGCTGCCCACGGCCTCCCGCAGCTTGACCAGCCACTGCGCCGTATACGCGATGCTTTCGCGCGGCTCAAACACATTCGGGTCAGCCGGCGGGCTGGCCGACAGCGGCATGGTGCGGATGGTCTGCCAGCCGTGCGCGCGCAGCAGTTGCACACTCTCCAGCATCGCCTCGCCCGTGCCGCCGGCCGCCGTCGCAAAACACGGGATGACGTCGCGGTGCTTGCCCCCCAGCAGTTGATAGACGGGCACGCCCAGCGCCTTACCGGCGATGTCATAGAGGGCGATGTCAATCGCACTCTGCGCGGCGAGCAGTACGCGCCCGCCTTCGAAGTATTGGCTGCGGTAGAGCTCCTGCCACAGGCGCCCGCGCTGCATGGGGTCGCGACCGATCAGCCACTCGCGGTAGTGCTGGAGCGCGCCCATCACGGCCAGTTCGCGCCCGCTCAGGCCGGATTCGCCCAGCCCGTAAATGCCCGCGTCCGTCTCGACCTTGACGACCAATTGATTGCGTGTGCCGATCCACAACGGATAGGCTTTTATGTCAGTAATGTGCATGCTTCATCCTGGATGGCGCCAGCCTAAAATCCGTTCGGCTTTGGCACAGTTGAAAAAACCAGTGTGCCCCGCAAGATCACCGCGAATGGGCGTCGTGGGGTAGTGCTGGGCGGCCAACGCCAGCGACGCCTCGGGCGCGATCGCATCCGGCGCGACGATGTAGAAGACTTCGTGGCCGGCGAAGTCGGCGGTCAGCGCCAGCAGGCACGCGCGGCTGGCTTCGGTCATGAGCGTGTAAGCCCACAGGTGCCGGATTGCGCCCGCGCCGAGCATGGTGTTGACCTGCACGGCCCGTTCGCGGTCGGCGACCAGGGCGTGAAAGCGCAAACTGGCGAGGCTGAGGCTCTCATAGCGGCGCGCAAACGCATCGGCCTGCTGCTCTAGCACCCACTTTGACAGGCTGTAAGGATCCTCGGCGTAGGTGGGGTGCTGCTCATCCACCGGAAAGTAATCGTAGCGCGGCTGCCGATTGAACACGCCGCCGATGGCATTGACCGATGAAGCGAGACACACGCGCTGGATGCCGAGCGTGGCCGCCGCGCTGAGCACATTGTAGCTGCCGGCGGTGTTGTCGCTGTAAACCACCGTGTCTGGACTGAGCAGCGGGGAGCGATGCGCCGCCAGGTGCACCACCGCGTCACAGCCGCGCAGGCAAGCCACTATCTCGCCGAAATTACGCACGTCGGCCACCATGCAGTTCAGCCCCGGGTGGCGGGGCGCTGCCGTTGCGGGTGGCAGGGCACGGTCCAGGCTTACGACTGAGTGCCCTTGTTCGAGCAGATAAGGCACCAGGTCGCGGCCCAGGTCGCCGCTGCCGCCGGTCACTGCGATTTTCATCGTCGCCTTGCTCCTTTACTCAAAGGTCAGCTCCCAGATGGCGCCGTTCCCGCCAAACTCAAGCAGGTACAGGCGATTCTCGATGAGAACGGCGTCAATCGGGTTCTGGAACCCGCGCGCCAACGGCGTGGTGACCAGCGCGTAGTTTTCGCCTTGTGGCGTCAACCGCAGGTGCGACAGTGCCATGCCGCGATCGGTCAGCGTGCCGCCCGCCGCTCCCCAGCTCGTGACAAACGCGCTGAGGGCGCCCTCACTGCCGGCGTGCAGGTCCGCGGGCAAGCTGGTATCGGTGACGAACACCAACCCCAGCGGCGAAATGTGCGGCGTAAAGGTCGAGAGCGTCTGTCCCTCGGCGGCCGCATCGTGTTGCTGCCCGTCGTCGCTGCGGTACTGTGCCGAGCCCGGGCCGAGATTCACCACCGGGTCGGTGAAGGCGCCGGGCGGTGGCGGAAAGCCTGGGTCATTGTGATAGGCGCCGATTTGGACCGCGGTAAAGTCTTGCTGCAGGCGCTGATCCTGGCTGCTGTCATAGTCGGGGAACTGCTGGGGGTTGTCCTCGATGCCGAAGCGCCACGGAAAACCGTAGTGCCGGCCTTCACGCACCCAGTTGAGCTCGTCGGGAAAGTCGGCGTCGGGCCCGTTGTCCACGGCGAACAGCTCGCCGTTCGGGGCGAAGGCCATATCGTAGGCGTTGCGCGTGCCGGTCGCGTAAACCACGCCCAGATCGTTTAGCGCGGCTTCATCATTCGGCAGCAGCAGCGCCTCGGCGGTGGCCGGCAGCCGCAGCAGGCGAGCCGTCAGCGCCACTTCGCGCACATCGGGGAAGGCGCCGCCATTGTCCTCCACCTCGCCGTGGTCGGTGCGTGAGCCGGAATTGACAATGACCCACTCGCCGTCTGGACTCACGACGATGCCATTGTAGAGGTGGTCAAAGGGGGTGTTGCTGAGCGGATAAGGCTCGGTGGTGGCCAGCGTGCTCCACGTGTAAGTGCCGTCGGCGTCGGGCACCGCGCGCCGAATGACGGCCTGGGTCTGGTTAGCGCCCACCTTGGCGTTGGTCACCACGTACAGCGTTCCGTCCGGCCCGATGGCCATGCCCGCGGCGTTGCCGGTGATGTCGGTCGCCGACGCCACGCGCTTTTTGGACCCGCTGGCGAGATCCACGCGGTAGAGGCCGTTGCCGGGCTGCAGGTAATACAGTTGGCCATCGGCTGGATTGAGCACCAGCTTGATGCTGCCGCCGCCGGCCTCGAGCACTTTGCGCAGGCCAATAGCCTCCCGCAGCAAGACGGGGCCGTCGGGAATGGGCTGCACTTCGAACGCCGGCTGGGTGGGTGCGAGCGTCGGCGCCGGCGAGGGCGCCACCGTTGCGCGCGCCTGGCAGCCGGCTGCCACAAGGGTGATCAGCCCGAGGAGCAGGGCGAGGTTGCGCAGCCGGGACCGGCCGCTCGTTCTAAAGGTTTGCATTTGTTCTGAGCATGTGCCTCTCGGCCTTAGGTATGGGATGCGCCCTGCGCGAGCGCCCGAAGCTGCAGCAGCGCGCCCTGGTGATCGGCTTGCAACGCCAGGACGGCCGTCAAGTGTTCTAGCGCCTCCGCCGCGTGGCCCAGGCCGAGCTGGCCCAACCCTAACATGCAATGACATTGACGTGCATGGCGGGGTTGGCCCACCACAAGCAGCTCTGGGGCAGGCTGGTCCGGTTGTAGAGCTGCACGCGGATTTCGAGATAGGCGCGTTCGCGCGTTCCGCATGGTTTGACACTCACCTGTGAGGCTCCTATAATTGTAGCGTCTCGCGCAGAAGACTGCAAAAGTGAACAGATGTTAACATAAGGGGAGGAGGCGCTATGGCTTGACACTCATTGCATCTCTCCGGATGTAACAAGCGTGGGAAGCAGTTACACTTATTCTGGAGGAGAGTATGATCAGGACAAAGCTGTTCAGCGTCTTCACTATTGTCGCCTTGTTCGCGGCGGCCTGCGCCCAGGCCACGCCGACCACCGCACCGCAGAATACCACCTCACCGCAGAATACCACCTCACCGCAGAATACCGCCGCCCCGCCGGAGGCGACCTCGGTTCCTGCCACCACTACCACCGGTGGTCTCCCTGATGTCCCCCGCAATCGAACGGTCGTCCTCGGCTGGAGCATTGTCTCGGCCATTGGCGTCACCAATCCCTGGGCCGTCCCCGGCTACACCCATCAGGAAGGCAACGTCTTCATGTGGGAGCCTCTGGCCTATTACGGCATCTTCGCCAGCAAAGAAATTCCGTGGCTGGCCGACAGCATGGAATACACCAAAGACGATTTCACCGAGCTGACCATCAAGCTCAACCCGAACGCCAAATGGAGCGATGGCGTGTCGGTGTCGTCGGCGGACGTGGTCTTCACCTTCGAAGGGCAGCTGAATACCGACACCCTGCCCTATCACTCCGCGTTCGAGCAGTTTGTGGAGGCGGTGGCGGCCCCGGACGACTTGACGGTCGTGGTGACATTCAAGCTCCCGGCCCCACGCTTCGCGTATGAAGTGCTGACCTTCAAGTTCGACACGGGCATCCCGATCGTCCCCGAGCACGTATTGGCGCCGGAAGCGGACGTGAATGCCTTCGTGGGCGGGCTGGACATGCCGCACTCGGG
>CAYUYN010000045.1:11235-17994 GCA_964449185.1 uncultured Anaerolineales bacterium
CGAACCAGAAGATTTATGACCTGCGCGCTGACTGGTGGGCCGTGGAGGCGGGGCGGAGCGCCCTGCCGGAAGTCAAGCGCATCGTCATGGTCAACATTGGCGGCCAAATCGGCCAGAACATGGACATCGTCGTCCAGCGGCTGGTCAACAACGAGTTCGATGCCATCCTGGACGTGCGCTCGGCCGTGGCCGCCAACATCCTGGCCTCCAACGACAAGGTGACCACACACTCCGGCAGCGACGCCCCCTACGGCTACCTGGACTGGTGGCCGAACTCGCTGTGGATGAACACCCAGATCGAGCCCTACAGCGATCCCAACGTCCGCCGCGCGATGAGCCTGACGATCGACCGCGACACGATCAACGAGATCGTCTACGACGGCGCCGAGATCGCCACGATCTACCCGTTCCCGCTCTATCCTAACCTGCAGACCTTCGCCGACAGCCCGGCCGTCAAGGCGCTCGAGGAACAGTATCAGCCACGCAAGTTTGACCTGGACGAGAGCGCCGCGCTGATGACCGCAGCGGGCTACACCCAGAACAGCGACGACCTGTGGGAGAAGGACGGCGCGACCATCGACGCCACCATCCAGGCTTTCGAGGGCATCCACAGCGACATCGTGCCCATCCTGGTGGAAATGCTGCGCAACGGCGGCTTTGATGCCGGCGTTAACTTCGGCACCGACGCCTATCAGAATATGGCGGACGGCAAGCCCGGCCTGTATATGTTCGGCCACGGCGCCAGCACGGTCGATCCGTATGCCGCGCTCGAGCTGTTCCACAGCCGCTTTAGCGCCTCCATCGGCACTTCCGCCGGCAACAACCGCTTCTCGCGCTATAAGAACACTGAGTATGACGCGCTGCTGGACGAGATGGCCCCGCTTTCAGCCGACGATCCCGTGTTCCAGGATCTGGCCGCCCAGGCGTTGGGCATCTACTGGCGCGATACGCTCGACATCCCCGTCATCCAGTGGCTGCACCGCATCCCCTACAACCAGACCTACTGGACTAACTGGCCGACGGCCGACAACCCGGCCATGGGCGCCAACGGCGCCTTCTGGGCCGAAACCGGCCTGCTGGTAATCACTCAGCTCAAGCCGGCCCAATAGCCGCCCCCGCAGGTCTGAAGTTGCGTGGCCCGTTTTGACGGGCCACGCAACTGCCTCTATAGTTGGCGCTCGCTGAACTGGCCGTCGACCGCCGCCCAGCCGGCCAGGTGATGGTTCCCGATTGAGAAGTGGCCCCTCTGTCGAGGAGGACAACCGTGAGTCTGAAGATCGTAGTTCGCCGTTTGCTCTTCTTGATGGTCGTCATCTGGTCGGCCTCCACCATCGTTTTCTTTATCCCGCGGATTTCCACGAAAAACCCCATCCGTGAGCGGTTTGCCGAGCTGGCGCGCTCCGGCGGCTTTTCGCCCGGCGACCTGGAAACGATCATCGCCTCCTACAACCAAAAGTTTGGACTGGATAAGCCTCTGTGGGAGCAGTATGTCGCCTACATGTCGGGCATCGCTCGGGGCGACCTGGGCGTGTCCCTCAATAAGTATCCCAAGACCGTCTGGGAGCTCATCATGGAATCGCTGCCCTGGACGGCCACACTGCTGCTCGTCACCACTATCCTGTCGTTTATCATCGGCAACTTGCTGGGCGCCATCGCCGCCTGGCCGCGTGCCCCGCGGTGGCTGCGCACGGTCGCGACACCCTTTGTGCTGCTGACCGGCGTCCCGCCGGTGCTCATGGGCGTGCTGCTCCTGTTCTTTATTGCCTTCCGGCTTAAATTGCTGCCCCTGGGCAACGCCTACTCCAGTGGCGTCATCCCCAATTGGTCGTTGGCCTTCTTTCTGGATGTCGTCAAACACCAAATTTTGCCGGCGCTGGCGCTGATCCTGGGCACGGTCGGCGGCTGGGTGCTCTCCATGCGAGGCATGGGCGTGACCATCCAGGGTGAAGACTACGTGGTCTATGCCGAGCACAAGGGGCTGGGCGGCGCCGCCATTTTCCGCGACTACTACCTGCGCAACGCCATGCTGCCTCAGGTGACCGGGTTGGCCCTGGCGCTGGGCACCGTGGTGACCTCCGGCCTGGTCGTGGAAGGTTTGTTCGGCCTGCCCGGTCTCGGCACGGTCCTGAACAGCGCCCTGCGTTCTAACGACTTCTTGGTGATCTACGGCATCGTGCTGTTCATTACCATCGCCGTGGCCACGCTCATGGTGCTGGTGGAATTAATGTACCCGTTGCTGGACCCGCGCGTTCGGCAGAACTAAGGAGGCCGCATGACCACGCTCGCCCTTCCCAGCCAGGAGATCAGGCGGCCCGGCCAGGCGACCTTGGTGTGGCGTTATCTGCGCCGTAACAAGAGCTTGTTCATCGGCTTGATCATCCTGCTGGGCCTGGTGCTCTTTACCACGATTGGCCTGGTCGTCGTCGATCCAGACAACGCCTATCCCTTGTCGGTCAAGACCAAACAGCCCCCCAGCCTCGAGTTCCCTTTTGGCACCGACTATTTTGGCCGCGATCTGCTGACGGCCATGGTGATCGGCATGTGGCAGACGGCCTTGATCGGTCTCCTGGCCGGCGGCATCGGCGTGGTGGTGGGGATCGTGCTCGGTTTTACTTCGGCCTATTTTGGCGGCTACCTCGACGCGGCCATCACCGGCGTCTGCCAGATCCTGACCCCCATCCCCGCGCTGCTGGTGCAGATCGTCATCGCCGGGTCACTCGACAAGCGCGATGTGACGATTTACACGATGGCGCTGGTGGTGGCGCTGCTGGCCTGGATGGGCCCCACGCTCATTATCCGCTCGCAAGTGCTGACCATGAAGGAGCGCCAGTTCGTCTCGGTGGCCAAGCTGTCGGGCATGGGCGACCTGGAAATTATCTTCCGCGAGATTATGCCCAACCTGCTGCCCTTCATCGCCGCTGCCTTCGTCGGGCAAGTGTTTGGCGCGGTGTTCGCCTCCTTTTACCTGGCCGTGCTGGGGCTGGGGCCGCTGCGCGAGCCGTTGATGGGCAACCTCATCTGGGCGGCGCAGGGGCAGAGCGCCTTCTTTAACAACTGGTGGTGGTGGCCCATCTTTCCGGCCCTGGCGATGGTGCTCATTCTCGGTTCGCTGGCCCTGATCAACATGGGGCTTGACGAGCTGGCCAACCCCCGTGTGCGGCGGTCGGAGTAACCACGCATGCCTACCCATCTCCCGGTCGAGTGGACGGTGACGGAGGCTGCCGCGGTCAGCGCCCTGCAGCCTGTGCTCCAAGTGGTTGATTTGAAGGTGTCGTACTACACCGATGCCGGCCGCGCCACCGCGCTCGATGGCGTCAGCCTGGCGCTGGCCCCCGGTGAAAAGCTGGGCCTGGTCGGCGAATCGGGCTCGGGCAAGAGCACCATGGCCCTGGCGATGATGCGCATGATCAAGCCGCCGGGCCGCATTGAGGGCGGCCAGGTGATCGTCGACGGCACCGATCTGACGCGCTTGAGCGATCAAGAGATGCTCAAGGCCCGCCTGAGCCGGATTGCCTATATTCCCCAAGGCGCCATGAACTCGCTCAATCCGGTCACCCGCGTCGGCGCGCAGATGGTGGACGCGATCCACGCCCACGACGCGCGCGCGACCCGCGGCCAGATGGAGGCGCGCGCGGTGCAGGCGCTGAAATCGGTCGACCTCAAGCCGGAGGTCTTCCGCATGTATGCCCATGAGCTCAGCGGCGGCATGAAGCAGCGCGTGTGCATCGCCATCAGTATTCTGCTGCGGCCGAAGGTCATCATCTGCGACGAGCCCACCAGCGCCCTGGACGTCGTGACGCAGCGGCAAGTGATGGAAACGATTGACCGCATCCAGGCGGAGCTGGGGGCGGCGGTGATCCTGATCGGCCACGACATGGGCCTGATGGCGCAGTTTGTGGACAAGGTGGCGGTGATGTACGCCGGACGGCTGATGGAGCTGAGCACGGTGCGCGAGATTTTCACCGATCCCAAGCACCCCTACGCCCAGGCGCTGATCAGCAGCCTGCCGAACCTGGAAAACAAGGGCATTTTCCGGGGCATCCCCGGCCTGGCGCCGTCTCTGCTGCGCCTGCCGTCCGGCTGCCCGTTCCATCCGCGCTGCCAGCACGTGATGGAGGTCTGCAAGACCGTAAGCCCCACCTTCGATCCGCTGCCCGGCGGGCGCCGGGTGGCCTGCCACTTGTATACGGAGAGGGCCTAAGCATGGCGCCTTTGCTGGAGATCAAGAACGTCAGCAAGACCTTTTCGCGCGGCCTGCTGTCGCGCACGCTGACGACGGCGCTTAAGGACGTCTCGCTCGAGCTGGATGAGAATCAGCCGACGATCCTGACCGTGGCCGGCGAGAGCGGCAGCGGCAAGACGACGCTGGCCATGCTGCTGCTCGGGTTTATCCAGCCGACCGAGGGTGAGATCCTCTATCGCGGCCAGAATATCACCCAGCTGCGCGGGGAAGACCGGCTGACCTTTCGCCGTGAAGTGCAGGCCGTCTTTCAGGACCCGTACGCGGTGTTCAACCCGTTCTACACCGTAGACCATCTGCTGTCGGTGCCCATCAGCCACTTCAAGCTGGCCAAGTCCAAGTCCGAGGCGCGCGACAAGATGGCCGACGCGCTGACGGCGGTGGGGCTGCATCCCGGCGAGATTTTGGGGCGCTTCCCGCACCAGCTTTCGGGCGGCCAGCGGCAGCGCATTAACGTGGCGCGCGCGCTGCTGCTGCGGCCGCGCCTGCTGATCGCCGACGAGCCGGTTTCGATGGTGGACGCCTCGCTGCGGGCCAACATCCTGGAGACCCTCAGCAACCTGCAAAAGAACTACGGCGTCTCCATCATCTATATTACCCACGACCTGACCACCGCCTACCACATCTCGAAATCGATCATCGTCCTGTATCGCGGCGCGGTGATGGAAGCTGGAGACGTGGACTCGGTGATCAAGCAGCCACAGCACCCTTACACCCGGCTGCTGATCGATTCGATACCGTGGCCTGACATCACCCGCCGTTGGGGAGACACCGAGCTGAAGGCCAAAGAGTCCGAGCTCGGCGACCACGGCGAGGGCTGCAAGTTCCGCGCCCGCTGTCCGTTTGCCATGGATAAATGCCGGCAGCCGCCGCCGCTGTTCCGTTTGAGTGAGAGCCAGGCCGCGAGCTGCTTTCTCTATGACCAACATCCGTCGATGGAGTCCAAGCAGCTTACAGAGCTGCTGCCGGTTTAACTCAGGCGCCGGTGCTGGCGGCCCGCTGCCGACCACGCCGGGCCAACGTTTGCCACTATGAAACGCGCTCCCCAGCGCCCTTTTGCTGTCGCCGGTTGGTTGGCGGGCATGGCCGCCATCCTGCTGCTGGGCTTGGCCTGGCCGGCCGCCTTTCCCGGCATTGTCAACGACAGCCACTACTATGGCACGGGGCCGGGCCTGCTACTTATTATCCTCGGCACGCTGCTGTTAGCCTCGCCAAGCGCCGCCGTTGGTGGACTGATAGGCAGCCGCATCCCTCGGGAAGGTGGGCGGACCGAGCAAATGCTCGCCGCCGGCCTGACCGGCATTGTCCTGGCGCTGCCTTTTGGCTGCCTGGGTTTGTGGCTTTTCAGCGGGTACTGACGCCGCCGGACAAGCTTGGCCCTCTTACGGACGCACTCGCCCGCAGCAGCCCTTGGCGCTTATGCCTCCCTCTAACGAAGCCGATATTGCCCACTACACCTGTTACCGCACACGTGGCCCACTGGCGCTGGATGGCCGCCTGGAGGAGGCCGCCTGGCAGGCTGCGCCGAAATCGCCGCGCTTTGTGGATATGGTCACCGGCGAGCCGGGCTTCTTCGACACCCGCGCCGCCGCGTTGTGGGATGACCAGAATTTGTACGTGGGCTTCTGGATCGAAGAACCGTTCGTCGAGGCCCATTTGACCGAGCGCGATGCGCTCATCTTCATGGAGAACGACGTCGAGGTCTTCATCGACGGCGGCGACTGTTACTACGAGTTTGAGATCAATGCCCTGAACACGATTTACGAGGTCTTTTTCATCTGGCAGGATGCCTACCAGCGCGGCGGCCGTTTTGACGTACCCGAGTTCGACCTGCTGACGCGGCGCGCGCTGTCCTTCGCCGGCAACTACGACCGCTCGGGCGAGCACTTTTGGTGGGGCACGCACCCGCGCAAGGCGCGTTGGGCTTTTCTGGACTGGGACTGCCCCGGCCTGCGCTCCGCGGTCCACATCGATGGCCGCCTGAACGACCGCGGCGTGGTGGACCGCGGCTGGCGGGTGTCGTTGGCCTTCCCGTGGGCAGGCATGGGCTGGCTCGCCAACGGGCGGCCCCTGCCACCAAAGGACGGCGACGAATGGCGCCTCTTCTTTGGCCGGTTCGAGCGACTGCCGGTGGCCGGCGCCCTGCCGCAGCCACAGCCGGCCTGGTGCTGGAACAAGCACGGCACGCTCGACACACATATGCCGGAGTGCTTTACGCGGGTACACTTCTCCACCCGTTTGGTCGAGGAGGCCGGCGCCTGAGGGCCGCTGGGTGTGAAGCGCCCCTGGCGTGAGGAGATGCCCCTCGACCAGGCCGATACCTTCTACCAAGGGCAGCGGGTGCCGGCCGAGTATCGCGGGGAGTACAACGAGCACTGGCCGCATTCGGCCCTGCGCAAACGGCGCAGGGCCTGCCAGTCAGACTTGCGCTTTTGCGGCGACGTCTTCTCCCTGCAAGCGATCATCGCGCCCCCAATGCGGCCTCGTCGCGACCCGGCTGCGTGGGAGCGAGCCCTGGC
>CAYUYN010000046.1:0-11427 GCA_964449185.1 uncultured Anaerolineales bacterium
TGGGCGGCGAGCGCGCGCCGTCGCGGCGGCGCGGTGCCCATCCGCACGACCACCGCGAGCTGCTGCGCCAGCTTGGCCCCGACGACCTGATGCACTATGGCCTCATCCCCGAGTTCGTCGGGCGCCTGCCCGTGCTGGTCACCCTGGACCCCCTGGATCACGCGGCCCTGTTGGCCGTGCTCACCCAGCCGCGCAATGCGCTCGTCAAGCAGTATCAGCGCCTGTTTGCCATGGACGCCGTCGAGCTGGCCTTTAGCGACGACGCCCTCGAGGTGACCGTGGAGAAGGCCCTTCGGCTCCAGACCGGGGCGCGCGGCCTGCGCGCCATCCTGGAAAGTACGTTGCTGGACGTGATGTACGAAGTGCCTTCACGCTCCGACGTGCGCCGGGTCACCGTCGACGGCGAAGCCATCAGCCATCTGGCCCGCCCGCGCCTGTTCGCCGCGGACGGCCACCCGCTGAGCTGGGCGGATGAGGCGCTGGATCAAGCAGCGTGAGAACGTATTGCGTATTCCGTATTCCGTATCAACGCAATACGGAATACGCCGGCCCCCAAGGACACCTCTCTCCCATGCCCGCTCTGCACGCCATGACCGCCGCCATCATCGACATGGACGGCGTGCTGTGGGCGGGCGAGGTGCCTCTGCCCGGGCTGATCGAGTTCTTCGAGACCCTGCGCGCGCGGCACATCCGCTTCGTGCTGGCCACCAATAACTCCAGCCGCACCGCCGAACAGTACGTCGAAAAGCTGGCCGGCCTGGGCGTGGCCGTCAGCCGCGAGGAAGTCCTCACCTCCGGGCTGGCCACCGCGCTCTACCTGCGCGGCCAGGCCGACGGCCATGGCGGGCGCGTGTTCGTCATCGGCGAGGACGGCGCGCGCAGCTGCCTCGTCGAGCAGGGCTTCACCCTCACCGACCTGTACGATGTCAGCGCCGACTACGTCGTGTGCGGCATGGACCGCGCCTTGTCGTGGGACAAGCTGGCCACCGCCACGCTCAATATCCGCGCCGGCGCCCGGCTGGTGGGCACCAACCCCGACACCAGCCTGCCCACCGAGCGCGGCATCACCCACGGCAACGGCGCCATCCTGGCCGCGCTGCAGGCCGCCACCGGCGTCCCGCCGCTCATCATCGGCAAGCCCGAGCCCATCATGTACCAGCAGGCCCTGCTCACTCTTGGCGCCGACCCAGAGCGCACCGTCGCCATCGGCGACCGCCTCGACACCGACATCCTCGGCGCCGTCCGCGCCGGCCTCCGCAGCCTGCTCGTGCTCACCGGCATCTCCACCCGCGCCGAGCTGGTCGACCTGGACTACCAGCCCGATTGGGTGATGAACGGACTGCCCGATATCACCAGCGCCCTGAAAAGCGAAACAGGCAATTGGTAACTGGAAATCAAGGCTCAGTCCAGCCTCTAGCCTCCAGCTTCCAACGTCTGTCGTCTGTGGTCCGCTTCGCGACCCTGTTTAGAAATGGACTCATTCTTCAACCTCCCCCGCGCCCAATTCGACGAACTCCTCACCCGTTGGGGCCAGCCGCGCTATCGCGCCAGCCAGGTGTGGCAGGCCGTCTACCGCGACTTGGCCGCCAGCCCGGCGGAGATCACCACCATCCCCAAGAGCCTGCGCGACCGGTTGGCGGCCGAATTCACCTTTAGCAGCCTCACGCCCCTGGTCGAGGCCCGCTCCACCGATGGCCAAACGCGCAAGTACCTGTTCGGCCTGCCCGACGGGCGCCAAATCGAAAGCGTGCTCATGGGCTACGAGCGCCGCCGCACCACCTGCATCTCCACCCAGGCGGGCTGCGCCATGGGCTGCGTCTTCTGCGCCACCGGGCAGATGGGCTTTCGCCGCCATCTCACCGCCGGCGAGATCGTCGAGCAGGTGCTGTGGTTCGCGCGCGAGCTCAAACCCCAGGACGACCACCTCACCAACATCGTCGTCATGGGCATGGGCGAACCCTTCCATAATTACGACGCCACCCTGGCCGCCGTGGACCTGCTCAACGACCCCGACGGCTTCAACTTTGGCGCGCGCCGCATCACCATCTCCACCGTGGGCCTGGCGCCCATGATCGAGCGCTTCGCCGAGGAAAAGCGCCAGGTCAACCTGGCCGTCTCGCTGCACGCCGCCACCGACGACCTGCGCACGGAGATGCTGCCCATCAACAAGAAGTACCCGCTGGCCGTGCTCTTTGCCGCCGTGCGCAAGTATTATGAGACCACGCGCCGGCGCGTGACGTTTGAATGGGCGCTCATCCAGGGCAAGAACGACACCCCCGTCCAGGCCCGCGCCCTGTCCGTGCTGGCCAAGGGCCTGCCCTGCCACGTCAACGTCATCCCGCTCAACCCCACGCGCGACTACGCCGGCCAGGCCACCACCCGCGAGCGCGCCATCGCCTTCAAGGAAGCCCTGGAGGGCTACGGCATTCCCTGCACCATTCGCGTGCGGCGCGGCATCGACATCAATGCCGGCTGCGGCCAGTTGGCAGTCGAGGAGGTGCGGGGCACCGCCCTACCGCTGGCAGCCATGCCGCCAGACGTTGAGAACTGACGACGGACGATCCGCTGCGCGCGACGGATCGTCCATCGTCGCTGGTTGCATTGCCCCGAGACCGTTGTAAACTTGCACACAAGCCCTCCCGCCTAGCGAGGAAACCATGAAACTGCGTGACACTCTCGGCCTGACCTTTGACGACGTCCTCCTGGTCCCCAAGCACTCGTCCGTGGCCAGCCGCACCGCCGTCAACACCACTGCCCGCCTCACCCGCCGGCTCAACCTGGCCCTGCCTGTTATCAGCGCCAACATGGACACGGTCACCGAGGCCGCCATGGCCATCGCCATGGCGCAGCTAGGCGGTCTGGGCGCCATCCACCGCTTTATGAGCAGCGAGCGCCAGGCGGCCGAGGTGGCCCGGGTCAAGCGCGCCGAGTCCTTCGTCGTCGAGCAGCCCGAGACCGTAGCGCCCACCACCACCGTGGAGGCCGCGCGCGTGCTCATGGAAACCAGCGGCATCGGCGGCTTGCTCGTGGTCGACACCGCGGGCCAACTACTGGGCTTGGTCACCACGCGCGATGTGCTCTTCGCGCCCGACCCCCTGGCCGCGGTCGCGACCGTGATGACCCCCCAGGCGAAGTTGGTGAGCGCCCCCGCCGGCATCAATCGCGATGCCGCCCAGCGCCTGCTGCACGAACACCGCGTTGAGAAGCTGCCCCTGCTCGATAGCGCCGGCCGCGTGGTGGGCCTTATCACCGCGCAGGACATCGTCAAACTCCAGCGCCACCCCAGCGCCACCAAGGATGCCAAGGGCCGCCTGCGCGTGGGCGCGGCCATGGGCGTGCGCGCCTCCGACCTGGAGCGCGCCGCGCTGTGCGTGGCCGCCGGCGCCGATGTGCTCATTGTCGATATTGCCCACGGCCACTCCGACCACGCCCTCAACATGGTGCGCGACCTCAAGCGCCGCTTCCCGTCCACGGATGTCATCGCCGGCAACGTGGCCGCCGCCGACGGCGTGCGCGCCCTGGCCGACGCCGGGGCCGATGCCGTCAAGGTCGGGGTGGGCTCGGGCTCCATCTGCATCACCCGCCAGGTGACCGGCTTCGGCGTGCCGCAGCTCACCGCCATCCTGGACTGTGCCGAGGCGGCCGTCGCGCTTGATTTGCCTCTCATCGCGGATGGCGGTATCCGCAGCGGCGGCGACCTGACCAAGGCCCTGGCCGCCGGCGCCAGCACCGCCATGCTCGGCAGCCTGTTGGCTGGCACCGAGGAGAGCCCCGGCGCCAGCGTGATGCGCGATGGCCGCCGCTACAAGGTCGTGCGCGGTATGGCCTCGCTGACTGCCAATGTAGACCGCAAAGCGCTCGACAAGGACGGCCAGCTCGCCAACGACGATTGGGAAAAAGTGGTGCCCGAGGGCGTGGAGGCCGTGGTACCCTACCGGGGGCGCGCCGCCGACGTCCTGCACCAGCTCGTGGGCGGGCTGCGCTCGGGCCTAAGCTACGCCGGTGCCACCTGCCTGGCCGAGCTCCAGGCCAACGCCGAGTTCATTCGCATTACCCCGGCGGGCGTCCGTGAGAGCGGCCCGCACGATGTGCAGACGTTCTAAGGCGTCCCACTATGGCCAAACCCGTCATCTTCACCGTGGACGACGACCCGGAGGTCCTGCGCGCCATCGAGCGCGATCTGCGCGGCCACTACGGCAAGGACTACCGCATCCTGCGCGCCAACAGCGGACCGGCCGCCCTGGAGGCCCTGGAACAGCTCAAGGTGCGCGACGAGCACGTGGCCCTGCTCCTCTCGGACCAGCGCATGCCCGAGATGACCGGGGTCGAGTTCCTGGAAAAGGCCCGCGCGCTGTTCCCCGAGGCCAAGCGCGCCCTGCTCACCGCCTACGCCGACACCGATGCCGCCATCCGCGCCATCAACACCGTCCACATCGACTACTACCTGCTCAAGCCCTGGGACCCGCCGGACGAAAAGTTCTTCCCGGTGGTGGACGACATGCTCGAAGAATGGTTGGCCAACTTCCGCCCCAACCTGGCTGGCATCCGCGTGGTCGGCCCGCGCTGGTCGGCCAACACCCACGAGGTCAAGGACTTCCTGGCGCGCAACCAGATCCCCTACCGCTGGCTAGACGTCGAAACCAACACGGACGCCCAGGCTCTGGTCGAGCGCTTCAAAGTGGCGGCGGGCGATTTGCCCCTGGTGTTGTTTGAGGACGGCACTCACCTGCTCCGTCCCAACAACGCCGAGGTGGCCGAGAAGACCGGCCTGCGCACGCGCGTCTCCACGCCGTTCTACGACCTCATCATTGTGGGCGCGGGGCCGGCTGGGCTGGCCGCGGCCGTTTACAGCGCCTCCGAAGGTCTGTCCACCCTGCTCATCGAGCGCAGCGCCCCGGGCGGGCAGGCGGGCCAAAGCTCGCGCATCGAGAACTACCTGGGCTTTCACACCGGCATCAGCGGCGCCGAGCTCACGCGCCGGGCCGTCACCCAGGCCGAACGGTTCGGCGCCGAGATTTTGCGCCCCCAGGAAGTGGTCAGCCTGCGCACCCAGTCCACCTATCACGTGCTCAAGCTGTCGGACGGCACCGAGCTGAGCTGCCACGCCCTCATCATCTCCACCGGGGTCAACTACCGCAAGCTGGAGGCGCCCGGCATCGACACGCTCACCGGGGCCGGGGTCTACTACGGCGCCGCCATCACCGAGGCCATCTCCTGCCGCAACAGCGACGTATACGTCGTCGGCGGCGGCAACTCGGCCGGCCAGGCCGCGGTCTATCTGTCAAAGTACGCCAACCAGGTCGGTGTGTTGTACCGCGGCAGCAACCTGGCCGACTCCATGTCGCAGTATCTGGTCGACCAGATCAAGAACACCGCCAACATCGTCGTGCGCCACTGCAGCACCATCACGTCCGCCAACGGGGACAACAATCTCCAATCCATCGGCGTGCGCGACACGAGCACCGGTCACGAGGAGACCCTGCCCGCCAGCGCCGTCTTCATCTTCATCGGGGCCGTCCCGCACACCGATTGGTGCGCGGACGTGCTCCAACGCGACGAGCACGGTTTCATCCTCACCGGTCCCGACCTGATGAGCGCTGGCAAACGCCCCGCCGGCTGGCCCCTCAAGCGCGAACCCTACTTCCTTGAAAGCAGCGTGCCCGGCATCTTCGTGGCTGGCGACGTCCGCCAGCAGTCCATCAAGCGCGTGGCCTCGGCCGTCGGCGAAGGCGCCATGGCCGTGGCCTTTATCCACAAGTATTTGGCTTCCCTATAGAGGCAGAGGCGCTATGGCCAAACCGTGTGAACACCGCAACGCCATCCAAGAAGTCACGCCCAGCGGCCAAGGCTGTGTCGAGTGCTTGCAGACGGGCGACCGCTGGGTGCACCTGCGGCTGTGCCTGTCCTGCGGGCACGTGGGCTGCTGCGACCAGTCCAAGAACAAGCACGCCACCCAGCACTTCCGGAGCAGCGGCCACCCCCTCATCCAGTCTTTCGAGCGCGGTGAAAACTGGCGCTGGTGTTTTGTCGACCGCCAGGAAGTGTAGGCTGAGATGAGCATCGAGTTTCTGCGCCGGCTGCCGCTCTTCGCCGGGCTGTCCGAGCCGGATCTCCAGCGCCTGTATGAACAGGCGCGCACGCTCACTGTGCCGGGCCATCACCTGCTGATTGAGGAAGGCACGCCCGGCGACGCGCTTTACATCCTCATCGACGGCGAGCTCGAGGTCACGAAGCGCTCGGGCGCGCACGACGTCAAGCTGGATGTGCGCCGGCCGGGCGAGGTCATCGGCGAGATGTCACTGCTCGACAACTTGCCGCGTTCGGCCTCGGTGCGCACTCTGCGCGCGAGCGAGCTGCTCATGATCTC
The DNA here is from genome assembly GCA_964449185.1 of uncultured Anaerolineales bacterium. GTDB lineage: Bacteria > Chloroflexota > Anaerolineae > Anaerolineales > UBA6663 > CAYUYN01. The sequence continues at coordinate 6,368 of CAYUYN010000046.1, forward strand.
CAAGGAGGTCTTCGAGCGCGTGCTCACCGGCAGCTCCTCGGCTGCCCTGGCCATCCTGCACACCGTCACCCAGCGCCTGCGCCAGAACGAAGCCCTACTGCACGAAAAAGAAAAGATGGCCGGCCTGGGCACCCTGGCCGCCGGCCTGGCTCACGAGCTCAACAACCCCGCCGCGGCCGTGCGCCGCGCCACCGCCCAACTGCGCGCGCTGCTGCTCAAGTGGCAGCGCGCCATGAGCGCCCTCGACGCGCTGGCGCTGGACGAGCCTCAGACCCAGCACGTGGCCGAACTGCGCGCGTCCATGGCGCGCCGCGCGGTGGAGCCGGTGGACCTGGACCCCCTGGCGCGCAGCGACCGCGAGGGCGAGGTGGAACAGTGGCTGGAGGCGCACGGCGTCGAAAACGCCTGGGAGCTGGCCCCCACCCTGGTGGGCTTTGGCTGGGAGCCCGGCGACTTCGAGCACTTGGCCGAGCACTTCAGCAGCACCGAGATCAGCACCCTGGCCGAGTCCCTGGGCACGGGCAGCGCGGTCTACAGCCTGCTGGATGAGGTGGCCAAGGGCGCCGAGCGCATCTCGGAGATCGTCAAGGCCGTCAAGTCCTACTCCTACCTGGACCGCGCCCCCGTGCAGGCCGTGGACGTGCACGAGGGCCTGGACAACACCCTGGTCATCCTGCGCCACAAGCTCAAAAACAACATCCGCATCACCCGCGCATACGCCCAGGACCTGCCGCGCATCGAGGCCTACGCCGGTGAGCTTAACCAGGTCTGGACCAACATTCTCGACAATGCCGTGGATGCCCTCAACGGTCAGGGCGAGATCAAGCTGCGCACCCAGCTCAACGGCGACCACGTCGTGGTCGAGCTGATCGACAACGGCCCCGGCATCCCGCCCGAAATCCAATCCCGCGTCTTCGAGCCGTTCTTCACCACCAAACCGCCCGGCGTCGGCACCGGCTTGGGCCTCAACATCGCCTACAACATCATCCACAAACACTACGGCGAAATCCAGCTCGACTCCCGGCCCGGCCGCACCGCCTTCCGCGTCCGGCTGCCCACCGTGCTCCCGACGAAAGAGTAAGAGCAGACGACAGACGAACGATAGCGGTATTTTGGAGTGCGCCGCTTGCGTCTAGGTTCGCGCCGCCGGCATCCCCCTTGTGCTGTTCGTCCCTCCGCGGGATGAGCCACCCCCCTGCCCTCGCAGCGTAGCGGAGACGGTCTCAGACCGCTCCCGTAGGGACGCGCAGCGGGGCCTGGGGTTGAGGGCGAACTATTGCGTATTGGTGAGTGACATGCCCAGGAGCCGCCCCGCGCTCTTTGCGGCCACGGTGCTGGATTTTCTGCGGCGGCTGGACGACGCACCGGCCTCGACCTGGCAGCTCACCAACGCCTGAACTAAAAAGAGACGCCCCCATAGGGGCGTCTCACATTTAGACTGCCTTGTTCCAGTGCGTGCAATTCGTGGCGAAGGTCTCTCCCCTTAGCGCGTAAGGGCCTCCGCGGTGGCTGCCCAAGGCTGGGGATGGTGAACACCAGCATGCTGAAACACGCGGTGCTTCATGGGATCAGCAGCCCATCCAGTTCGCCGTGCAGCGTAGTGATCCGGTAGGCCTCGCAGGCTTCTAACTGCAGCAGGATGACCTCGCCGTCGCCAGTGCCCAGTGTGATCATGCTGATGCCCAACAAACTTCCAACTGGGCCCCAGACGATCCCAGTGATGGCATATTCGAGGGATGGCTGCTCGATTACCAGGCGGCCCTGTGTGCCATCTATACGGATGATATATAGGCTGCCGTTGTCGGCGCCACGGTAAGCTATCCAGTTCCCATCAGGCGAAACTGCCGGCATCGGCGCCTTGCGGGAAGAATTCGGCAGCCCAAATAGGTCACCGACCTCCCCAGAAGCGACGTCAACAGCCCTGAGAAAAAAGCCGTCGTTGCCCGCATCGGGGATGGCGTAGTAAAGCTGCTTGCCATCCGGCGACCAGCCGGCGATGGTTTCGTAGCCCAGGTTGGAGAGTTGGCGCGGATTGGCACCATCCAGGCCGGCCACGAATACACCGTACGCAGCGCCTGCGGTCACATAGGCGATCCGGGTTCCATCAGGCGACCAATGCAAGTCATGTCCCACGACGCTCTTCAGTGCGGTGCTCTCGCCGGCCACCAGGTCGACGATCGTGATTCCATCCGATGCCGGATAGGCCAGCCGTTGGCCGTCGGGCGAGAGCGTGCCCCGGCTGCCGTGCGGGACTATGACCTGCCTCTGGCCGTTGTCCAGATCGACGAGAACAATCCGTTGCTCGGGATTCAACTCAGTCAGCAGCGCCCGCCCGTCGAGACCGGCTGGAAGCGGTGGAAGTTGATCGAAGGATTCCGCATTCAGGCAGACCGGGTAGAGAGCAGCAGTGGGAGTGGGCCAATCGCTGCGAGCCGCTTCTGGCTGCCACAGGCCCCGCCAGATCTGGGTTTCGCTCGCCACTGCCAGATTTGAAAGGATGACCTTCAAGGTTCCGGTGGGGATCTCTGCGTAGCTTATACTCGTTTGGAAACGCCCCTGCCTATTTGATCCACCGCCTCCACCCACGGCGGTGTGGCCTTCGATTTCGACGCCGACACTATAGACTTGGGGTTCGGTCCTGAATTCGAAGGAGTACCCGTTGCCCGAACGGGCCGTTATCGAGATCAGCGTCAGGGTATAACCGGCGATTTGCACTTCCTGGTTCAGGATCCATTCTTGACCCGCCTGTGGATTTGGCCCGGCCTCGAACGTGACCTCAGCCGTCGCCTGCGCGTCACCGGAGGAGATGATGATCCCTGGCATTTCGATGGTCAGCGGGAAGGCGAGCCCGGTGGCTTTGACCTGGAAGGAAAACGGAACGTCACCACTTTGCAAGTCCAGGAGCTCGTATTCGTTGATGTCCTGCGGCCACGTAAAGGCAACCTTCTGGCCGCTGGCATCTCGGATCACGGGACCACTGGTTACCTGCGCCCAGCTCGGGCCTGGCGTTTGAAGGCGGACCGCGCCGATGAGGATGTAGCCGTCGTCCGTTTCGATCACCTTTTCGACCATCACCAGGGGTGCCTGAACTTTAGGGGGTGGACTAGTCTCTCCGCCCTCGACGGCAGCGGGTTCACGCGTAGCGCCTACGGTGGAGGTTGCAGCCGGCTGGAGTATGGACGTGAGCTCGACAATCGGCATGACGACCAAGTCGGGCGGAGCCCCGACGAAGCGCACGGACAGCTCCCAATCCTGAGGCACTGTCCCCGGTAAGGTATTGAAAATGCAGGGAAGGACGAAGGTGGCCTGGCTGACGTCGGCCGGGATGGGCGCATCCACAGCTAACTGTGTTCCATTCGGCAGGCGCAGATACTCGCGTTCGACGCAGTCGGACACCGTTTCGCCTGGCGGGTAGGCAGACAGTGGCACCCCCGACACTCCGAAATCGAACTGGGTTCGATCAGCGGTCAGGGTAGCGCGATTCACTGAAACGGTGACGCCATCGCGCGTCAGGCTCACCGGTTCGGCCAGAACGCGGATTTGCACGCTCTGGTCTACAACGCCTACGCCGGGAATGTAACCGAGGAGTTGGCGCACGGCGGCAAAAACGCGCTGCGGCCCCCCGGCGGCCAGGCCCGTCGCCAGAAGAAGCAGAGCGACGATAAGCACGGTCCAGGCGGGCCGGCGGTAATGGAGGCTCAGTCGCTGGCGAAACGACAGGGGGTGCGGTGGCTGTTGGGCCAGCCGGCCGCGCAGACCAGCCAGGAATTCTGAGCGGGGCAAGGGCGTACGCGTGGCCGCGTGGAGTTTGTCTTCGACTGAGTTGGATGGATTTGGGCTAGACATGGTTCTTCTCCAATAGGCTCTGCAGGCGTGTCTGCAGCCGGTAGAGCGATTTCTTGACGGCATCCGCACGTTTGTTGAGAGCAATTCCCATATCGACAAAGCTCAGTCCGGCCACGTACCGCAGGCGAATCAATTCCTGCTCATCCTTGGGCAATAACTGAACCAGCTGTTTGAGATATTGAATCTCGTCCGCCTGTTCGCAATCGGCCGCAGGATCTGAAGGAGCGGCCAGGTGACGCGCCATCTCTAAGGGCACTTCACGTTGCTGCTTCCGGTAATACTCCTTCAACTGGTTGCGAGCGATCGTGAATAGCCAGGCGGGAAAGTGCCCGCGGTGTTGGTAGCGCGGCAAGGCCTGATAGGCCGAGAGGAAGACCTGAGAGGTCAGGTCTTCTGCGCCGGCCATATGCCCGGTGCGATGGTAGGCGTACTGGTAGACCGGGGCAGACCAACGGTCATACAGCTCTAAAAACATGGCCGGATCCTTTTGGGCCGCCAGGACCAGACTGGCATCTACATCCGCAGAGTTGTCGGATTGAATGGCAATGATTGGCGAAACTAGCATCGGTTCTCCTGGACAATGGAATGCCGGGCAGCCTGAACTGAGGCTCCCATAGATATAAACGAAGATCAAAGACAAAAGGGACAATTCGAGCTAACCACCCGGGTACTCGATTTGTCCCGGGGGCAGCGCCGCGCGCGTTGCTGCGGAGCCCGCTGGCTCCGTTAGCGCCGTCGCCGAAGAAGTGTTAGCGTCCGAGCTGTTTGAGCAAGAACGGGCCTAGACCGGCTGAGATGATTGGAGCGCACGCAAAAGCCGCCTTCAGCGAGGGCGGCTTTTTGTCGTCACGAAGCAGTGCTGGAGGGCGGCTTGAGTTGGAGCCGAAATCGTTTGAGTTCCAACAGGGTATTGGGGTCCAGCGTGCCGTCAGCCAGAAAGGCCTGGCCGAGACGGATCGCCTCATCCGCAAAGAGGACAGCCTGGTCAACGCGCTGCCGACGTTGGTAAACCTGGGCCAAGCCGTAGTACCCGTCGAAATGTTCCGGTTGGGCCAGCACTAGTTTCTTGAAGATGCGTTCAGCGCGGTTGAGCTGGCTGGCCGTGAGGGCCTCCAGCCCCTCGTTCCACCAGTTGCCGTCGTCTTCTTCCTCATACGGGCGGATCTGCGGGAATTCTCCCCGGATACGCCGGAGATGATCTTCTAAGGTGCGCT
>CAYUYN010000046.1:11527-14263 GCA_964449185.1 uncultured Anaerolineales bacterium
GCGCTACGGCGAAGTGGCTACCCGGCGACCGGAGTGGTGCCCGCTGGGCCACGTGGTCGGCCAGATGATCGGCCACGGGAGTTACCCGCGCAAGAAGCCGCTGCAGGCCACGCCCGACCCGCCGCGGCCGCTCAAGATCCGGCGCTGGAAGTGCACGGCCTGCCAGCGCACGACGTCGCTATTGCCGGATGTGTTGCATCGCTATCGGCACTACGTCTGGGCGGTGATCGGGCCGGCGCTGTTGCGGCGCTACCTGCTGGGGCAGACCTGGACGAAGATCCAAGCCGACCTCGGCACGCTGCCGCTGGAGGCGCCACCGGTGCCTTCGCTGGACAGGCGGCGAGACGCCGCAATTCTGGGTGCGGCACACCGAGCGCGAGCTGGAGGCGTTTGGCATCGAAGGTGACCGGACCGCGCTGGCGGCGCAAATCGGCCAGCTGTTTGACGAGCACTACCGCCCGGCCCACCATGTGCCCGACGACGTCATCCCTACCCTGCGCCGGCTGCATGCGCTGGGCTACAAGGTGGGCCTGGTATCGAACCGCGACGAGCCTTTGGAGGCCGTGGTGGCCGAGCTGGGCCTGGCCGATTTCTTCCTCTTTACCCTGTCGGCCGGGCAGGCCGAGTCGTTCAAGCCCGACCGCCCCATCTTCCTCAAGGCGCTGGCGCTGGCCGGCTGCCCTCCGGAGACGACCGTGTACGTCGGCGACAATTATTACGCCGACGTCGAGGGGGCCCGAGCAGCGGGCATGCTGCCGATCCTGATCGACCCGTTTGGGGTGTTTCCAGATTCGGGGTGCCCGGTGATCCGGTCGCTGGGCGAGTTGGAGGCGGCGCTGAACCAGCTCAGCGCGCCGGAGGCGGCCCTCGGCGATTAAGTAACGACACAAATGTCTTGACGGATGCCGCGGGCGGACCTAACCCCCCGGTCCCCTTCCCGAGCTTGTGAATTTATCCCGTTCCGGCCTGTCCAGGCCCCGTTTTCTCCGGCATTTTCGGGCCTACGAACCGCGCGGAGGCGATTAATTCACAAACTCCCCCGCGGGGGAAGGGGGTGCCCTTTGGCCCAGTGCCATTACGACGGAACTTGAATGCTTGTACTTAGTTGAATGGCAGCGGCGTCTTATTAAACTGCGTCGGGATGGCCAGCTTCGTGCCGACCTGGATCGTGTTGGGATTGGGGATGCTGTTGGCCCCCAGCAGCACGTCGGTCGTCGTCGCGAACTTCGCCGCGATGCTCGACAGGGTGTCGCCAGCCTTCACGGTGTAGAGGTGCGGGCCGGCCGGCGCCAGGATGGTGCTGCCCACGGCGAAGGTCGCGCCGGGGTTGGCCCGGGTGAGCGTGTCGGCCGCCATCTCAAACTTGGCCGAAATCGTGTTGGCGTTCTCGCCGCCCGGCACCACGTAGAAAAACGGCGTGGTGCGGCTGGGCGTAAACGACACGACCACGGGCACGATGACGGTATTGCCAGGGAAGATCAGGTTGGGGTCCAGGATCTGCGGGTTGGCCTGGCGCAGCAAGCCGCCGGTCACGCCATAGCGCGCCACGTAGGTCACAAAACTCTCGCCGCTGCGCACGGTCACCCGGATGAAGTTCGGGTTGCCAACCGGCGTCGGCGCAGGCCCGGCCGTCGCCGTGGCGCCCGGCACGGCCGTCACGGGCGCCGGCGTGGACACCGCGGTGATCGCCAGCGGCGCCGCCCCATAGATGATGGGGATGAAGATCGGCTGGTCCACAAAGATGCGGTCGGGGTTGGGCAGGCTGTTGCCCGTCAGCAGGAAGTCCACCGTCACCCCGTAGCGCGCCCCAATGCTGCGCAGGGTTTCCCCCCGCACGGTATAGTGGATGTGCGGCCCGGCCGGCATCAGCAGGGTGCGCCCCAGCACCAGCACGTCGTTCTGCAGCCCGTTTACCTGGGCAATGAGGTCGGGGTACTGCTCGAAGCGCCGCGCCACGTTCAGGAGCGTATCCCCCGGCTGAACCACATAGAAGAAGGGCGTGGTCAGGCTGGGCGTATTGCTCTGCGCGACGGGGATGGTGATGATCTGCCCAGGCAGAATGAGGTTGGGGTCGACCAACTGCGGGTTGGCTCCCCGCAGGGCCGCCCCGGTCACCCCATAGATGCGGGTGTACTTGGACAGGTTGTCACCCGCCTTCACGGTGACCTTGATAAACTGGCCGGCCTGCTCCGCCGGGGCGGCGCGCACCACGCCCGCACCCGCCGCCAACCCAAGCATAAGGGCGAGCGCTGTCAACCAGCCCAGGCTGCCCGCCAACAGGGTAGTATATTTCTTCATGCTTGCCTCCAAGTGGGCTGCGACGCTTGAGTGCGACGCCCATCAGGCTGGCGCCGGCGCCGAAGCGCGCGAGACGGCCGCAGAACCAACGCGATTGTACTACCAAGCCGAAGCGAGCGCCAAATCAAAATGTGGGCAGCCCTGCGCATGCGGCACTGCCCCACGCGCTACAGCTTCCACACGCGCTATGTGTACGATGACCTGCCCACCGGCGTGACCCAGCGGTTGGAGCCCCTGTTCCTTGTGACCGGTCCGGCCGAGTTGCGCGAACGGCGCCAGCAGGCGTCGGCCTGGTTCGCGGAGGTGCTGGCCGAGCTGACGCCGGAGGCGTCGGCGGAGGCGGTGGGCGTGACCGGTTCGGCGGCCTCAGCCTAAGCCGCATCCCCTGTAGGACTTTGCCTGCTACCAGGCCGGTGTGTTCGCTGTTATCATGGCGCC
>CAYUYN010000046.1:14363-16030 GCA_964449185.1 uncultured Anaerolineales bacterium
TGAGGAGGTTACGATGTCAGAAGCCAAGACAGGCGACAAAGTCAAAGTACACTACACTGGCAAACTGGCCGATGGCACGCAATTCGATTCTTCGGCCAACCAGGAACCGTTGGAGTTTACGGTGGGGGCGGGCGAGGTGATCCAGGGCTTTGAAGAGGCCGTGGTGGGGATGAGCCCCGGCGAAACCAAGGCCACGGTCATCAACTCGGACGAGGCCTATGGCGACTACGATGAAGACCTGGTGCTGGAGGTCGAGCGCGACCAGTTCCCGCCCGAGATCACGCCCGAAATTGGGCAGCGCCTCCAGCTCCACCCATCCGACGGCGAATCGTTTGGGGCCGTGGTGACGGGCTTCGATGACGAGATGGTCACCCTGGACGCCAACCACCCCCTGGCCGGCAAAGAACTGACTTTCGAGATCCAGCTCGTCGAAATTGTCTGAAAACACATCACAAATCCGGGTGCCCAGGCTTTTGGCCTGGGCACCCATCGCGTACGCACTGATCCCGTCATAAGTCTGTTAGCCCTCCAGCGCCCCTGCGCCGCAGGCCGGGATACACGGCGGCGCGTGGCGCGTTACGCCTGCCGGCCTGTGCCCGCGCGCTTTACCGAACCGTGCCGCGCCGGAACAGGTTGACGATGGCCGGGACGATGATGTCGCCGAGCAGCGACACCCACAGCGCCGGCAGGCTGAAGTCGCCCGATCGGACAAAGCACTAACCCGCTGGCGGAGCACGCCCTGCACCCAAGCCCACCATGCCCCTGATCCACGAACGCACCTTTCGGGTCCGCCACTACGAGTGCGATGCCTACGGCCACGTGAACAATGCCAACTACCTGCGCTACATGCAGGAGGCCGCCCTGGATGCCGCGGCCGCGGCCGGCTATGACCTGGCGCGGCACGTCGAGCTGGGCACGGGCTGGCTGGTGCGCGACATTGACGTGGAGTACTTTAGCCCGCTGCGCTATGGCGAGAGCGTGGTGGTCAAGACGTGGGTCATGGACCTCCGCCGGGTGCGGTCACGGCGCGTGTATGAGCTGCGCCGCGCCGGGACCGACGAACTGGTGGCGCGGGGCACCACCGACTGGGTGTACGTCAACACAGCCACGGGGCAGCCCCAGACCGTGCCGGACGAAATGATGGCGGCCTTCTTCCCCGAGGGCACGCCCCCAACGGCGCCTCCGCGCGAGCGCCCACCCGACCCGCCGCCGCCCCCGCCAGGGGTCTTCAAGGTGCGGCGGCCGGCGCTGTGGCAGGACATCGACGCCGTGGGGCACGTGAACAATGCCCGCTACCTGGGCTATGTGAGCGACTGCGGCTTCCAGGTGGCCAGCGCCCATGGCTGGACAGCCGACCGGATGCGGGCGGAGGGCTTTGGGATTGTGGTGCGGAGCCTGCGCCTGCACTACAAGCAGCCCGCCCTGCTGGACGACGAGCTGGAGATCGCCACCTGGGCCTATGGCGCGCGGCGGGCCAGCGCCCAGCGCGCCTTTACGATCACCCGCGTGCGCGACGGTGCGCTGTTGGTGCAGGTAGACGGCCTGTATGCCTGGGTGGACATCGTCACCGGCCAGCCGACGCGCATCCCTGAGAGCTTTCTGGCATCATTCGCGCCAAATTTCGCCAACTCGCCCTAACCTAACCATCGTCTGAAAGCGTCTGGGGG
>CAYUYN010000046.1:16130-17973 GCA_964449185.1 uncultured Anaerolineales bacterium
TTCTTCACCTCTTCATCGCCGTCAATGAAGGCCTTGTGATCATACTTTGGGTCTTCCAAGAGCTTGCCCACCAAGGCCTTCACCTTGGGCGGCAGATCCGCCAGCGCCACTTGCGCGTGGCGGTTGAGGGCGAGGTCGGCGCGGTCATGGTCGTCGAGGCGTTCGGCCAGTACAGTGACGAGATCGGCGACCTCTTTGCCCTCCAGCGGCGAGTATTGCCTGATCCGGTCCAGGGTATCGTAATATTCGGCAATGCGCACGGAGTTGTTGGGATTGGCCGCGATCTGGTCCAGGCTGCCCTTGAAGTTGACGACCGCCTCCTGGAATTTTTCCCCCGTGCGGAGCGTGCCTTTGGCCGTCCAGGCCGCGCTGACGAGATCGTAGCCTTTATGAATATGCTTGAAAATGGCGAGTTGGCGGTCGCTGTCAAAGGTCTTGCCCAGGTGGGTGCGGGAGGGCTGTGCCTCGCCGGCCCAAGCCGGGCCCTGGGCGCTGTAGGCGCGGTATTCGGTCTTGTAGAGCATCAAGGCCGTATCGGGAGCGCCGCCGCCCATGGCGCTATTGTCGGCGTCAAAGTCGCGGTCGGATTCGTGCTGCACTTCGTGCTTGAGCACTTCCTCCACGGGATCAAAGGTGCCCTGGTTGGCCAGGGCCCGCACCGCATTGATGGCGGAGCGCTCGCTGGGCTCGGTGACAAAAACCTTGCCGCCAACCGGCGCGCGAAAGCCGCCCGAGTCTGGGTTGGTGAAGACAATCTCGTTATTCTTCTCGATGTCGTCCTGGTTGTAGGTGGCGGCCGACGCCGCGTAGACGTGGGTCTTGGGTCGCAAGCTGCCCAACGGGTTCTTTGCCCCGTAGCCAAAAAACGCCGCGTCGTTAGGCTGGCCGGCTTCGGCAGCGCGGGCGGCCGAGTCGGGTGTCTTGGTGAGGGCATAGAGGTGGGCGCGGCCGCTCTGAATCCACTCGCACGAGTTTTTGAGACGCCGATCGGCGGAGGTCAAGCCAGCCTCTACCGCGGCCTTGAGCGCGGCGCGGTCGCGCAGGTGGCGGCTCGCGGCCTGGGTATGCTCCAGGCCGGAGGAGGGCGACGGCTTGCGCTGGATGACGTCGCTGCCGGCGGTCTCGCGCGGCGAGGCGGCCACGGACCCGGCCAGGGTCCGCTGGACCGCCCCATTGCCCACCGCCCGTTGGAGGGCCAACACCTGCTCCGGGCGGAGCAGGTCCGTTGGGGTGGAGGCCAGGTGTTCGACGGACGGCTGGGTGCCCGCGGGCGGCGGCTTTTGGCCATCACGGACACGGGGGTTGGAGCGATCTTGCGGCAGGCGGCGCGCAGGCGAAGTAGGTTTGGGCATGGGCGGACACTCACTCAGGGGGAACCTAGACTGTGCAGGATTATACAGGCGCTCGGCGTTGGAAACAATTCGCCCAATGACCGCTGCGCGCAACAGACTTTCACCACGAAGGCTCGAAGGCACGAAGGGCCACGAGGCAAGGGCGAAGAGTGTGGGGGTGTGGGGGTGAGTTACCTTTACGCGGGCAAAGCCCCGAAGAGAGATAAGCAGGGGCAGAAGTAGGCAGCCCGTGTGTAGCAGGTGATGGCAGGTGGGTAGCAGGTGAGGGGCAGGTGGGGCGACGCAAGAATGGCTGCAAAATCCGAGGAAATGGGACAATTGGGGGTTGATATGGTGCAGGTGGCTGAAAAACTCTTGGGTTCGCTGGGCCGAGCGCGCTCGGACGGGGTGGGAGGGCAGGCGCGGGGACATGCAATGAGTGTGGGCGGTAATTGTTCCATCGCGGAGGGATCACGGGGGTGCGGCGTTCTCACCCTGTTTTGACGCCGGGG
>CAYUYN010000047.1:0-2769 GCA_964449185.1 uncultured Anaerolineales bacterium
CCAGCGGGGCCGCCTCGGCCTCGCGGCCGAGCGCGCGCAGGGCATTGGCCTCGCGCAGGTACAAGTAGGCGCGCAGCTTGCGCGCCGGCCGGTAGAGGGGGTCGGCGCGCGCCACGCCTAGCGCCGCCACACGGATCCCCGCCGAGCGGTAAATCTCCAGCGCCTCTTCCCAGCGGTTGTCATGCTCCAAAGAGCCTAAGGCGGCCTCGGTGCTGTTCTCCAGTTCCCCCAGCTCGGTCGCCAGATCAGTCATGGGTTACGATCGGGCGCGCTCCTTGCGGCGGCGCGGCCGGCTCTCGTCGCGCAGGAGCAGGGTCAATACCACGCTCACCAGGGTCACGACCAGCGCGCCCAGGAAGGCGGGCCAGAAGCCGTCGACGGTGTAGCCGATGTCGAAGCGGCTGCCGATGAGACCGGTGAGCCAGAACAGCAGGGTGTTGATGAGCAGAGTGCCCAGGCCCAGGGTGAGGATGATGAGCGGGCACGTCAGCAGCTCGATCAGCGGACGGACCAGGGCGTTGACGAGGCCGAAGATGAGGGCCAGGCCGAGGATGGCCGGCCAGCTCAGCTCGTCGGCGTGGATGCCGGGCACAAAGTTGATCGCCGCCCACAAAGCGACGGCATTGATGGCCAGGCGCAGAATCAAGCGTGTCATGGTGAGAGCCTCCCAGAACTAAAAATGCATTATACCTGCAATGATTCTACGCGGCGGCAGGCCTGGGGTTGCTCGGAAGGGGGCGGCTCGGTTTAGCCTGCCCCGGCCGCCGTCACCGTCCCTGCCGTGCTGGGCGCAGCCTCGGGCGGCGCCGCGTCGTGGTCGGGCAGCACGGTTTCGGCGTTGCGGATGGCCGGCACCAAATACCCGATAAGCCCGTGCCCCATCCGCTCCCCCGCCCACACGCACACATGCTCACACGCCCCCCTCCCTGTCGAGTATACAACTGAAGCAAAAACCTTCGCGCCCTTTGCGGTGTTTGCGGTTAAGGCTTTTCCCCTTCGTGCTCCTTCGAGTCTTTGTGTCTTCGTGGTGACGGTTTTCCCCAAACAAAAACGCGCCGGCTGTAATAGCCGGCGCGTTCACGAATGCCGCGAGTGTGCCCGTGTCAAGCTTTCTCGGCGAGCTTCTCCAGCACCTCGTCCAGGCGCTCGTACCCTTCCACGACGCCCGTCTCCATCCCCGACTGCATCGCCCCGTCGCGATCCGCCACCGAGAAGTAGACCGAGAGCGACGTCAGCCGGGTGCGGCCGCCGGGCAAGGCGTCAAACGTCGTGGTGGTCATCTCCACGTGCCCGCGCTCCGGCAGCCCCTCGAACTCGAAGGTGTTGATGATGCGCTCCGGGGCCGTGACCTCGTGATACACCCCATTGAAGGCATACTCGTTGCCGCCGGCGTCTGTGTGGATGTAGCGGTACCGGCCGCCGTCCTTCGGCTCAAAGGCGTCCAGCCGCATGGTCAGGCCGCGCGGCCCGAGCCACTGCACATACAGCTCGGGATCAACGTGGGCCTTGAACACCAGCTCGCGCGGCGCGTCAAACTCGCGCGTGATGATGAGCTCCTGCTTACCCGGTTCCGCCGCAATCGTGGTCTTATTCATGGTCCCCATTTCCTTTCTTGATCTTCTGCTTCTCGGCTTCCAAGATTTCGTCCAAGGCGCGATAGCGCGCCTGCCAACGCTCGGTCATCTTCTGCGCCCACCTCTCCACTTCCGACATCGCCTGGGGATTGATCTGGTACATACGCTGTTGTTTTCGTTTTTCCATGGCCACCAACCTTGCCTCGCGGAGCACCTTGAGATGCTGTGAAATCGCCGGGGCGCTGATCTGAAACCGATCGGAGATATCCGTGGCCGACATCTGGCCGCTGCTCGCCAGCAGTTCGATGATCTGGCGTCGGGTCGGATCGGCGAGGGCAGCAAATGCATCCATACGAGAGATAATAAATCATTTGCTTAATTAAGTCAACACTTAATTACAACCGGTTTCCGTTGGCAGGGGGACGCCAAGCGGGCCTTACTCCGCCGCGTTCCAGGCGCGCCGCAGCCAGTTGACGACTTCGGCGTCCAGGTCTCGCGTGGTATGCAGTTCCAAGTGATGGGTGAAATGGCCGGGCTTGGGCTCCACAACTTCCTTCCAGCGCGGCGGGGGGTCGCGGGGGCCGGCGGGCGGTGCAAGCGGGGCAGGGCGCCTCGGCGCCGGCCATGCGGTGTCCTTTACTCCACGAAGATTTCGACGCGCTCGCCGTCTTCTTCGTCGGTGGCTTCGACGATCTTGCCCACCATGCCCGAGCGCAGCGCCTCGGCAATGGCTTCCATCTGCTCGCTCTCCAGCCCGGGCGCAAAGCGCGCGCCCATCTTGATGGCGACGTTGAGCAGCCCCATGGGGATGTTGACGTTGACCTTGGACTTGCCCGTGGCCAGGTCGGTCACGCGCACGCGGAACCAACGCGCCTCGCTGCCCACCATCGGCACCGCGGCCGGGGCAGCGCCCTTGCGGCTCTCCGACAGCGCCGCCAGCAGCTTGGCGCCCTCCTCGGCCGTGATCTTGCCTTCCTCGACCATCTTGAGAATCTTCATGCGTTCTTCAACAGTAGCCATGGAACCTCCAGCAGAAAAGCGACGATCCGCTGCGCGCGACAGAGGTCAGAGGTCAGAAGTCAGAAGAAGAAACCTCGTCAGAGAGATGTAGGAGTGAGCTTTGCCCGCAGACCAAGCACCAAGCTGCTCCTAAAATTCCGTCGTCCGTCGCCTCTGCTTACTTCTGACTTCCGAC
>CAYUYN010000047.1:2869-4764 GCA_964449185.1 uncultured Anaerolineales bacterium
GACTTCTGACTTCCGACCTCTGACATCCGACTGCCAGTCGTCGGTCTAGCCGATAAGCAGCCGCAGCCCCTCGGCGGCCGAGATGCGGCCGTCCTCGATCATCTGCAAGATGTGCATCCTGTGCATCCGTTCGGTTTCACCAGACATGCGTGGCTCCCTTCAGCCGCTGCTCAATATTCCGACAGGCTGCCGTTGCGCCGCGCGTGGTTTTCTTCGCGGCGATACAGCCCATAGCCCAGCGCCGGCATGCTCAGCCCAAACGCGGCAATGATGACCAGCTCCACTGACAGCGGGGCCAGCTCCGGGAAGCCGGCGGGATAGCCCATCAGGGTGGAGCGAAAGGCATCCACGCTGTACGACAGCGGGACCAGGCGTGAAACGGCGCGGAGCCAGGCGGGCAGCGCCGCAAACGGGAAGAACGGCGCGCACAGCACCATGAACACAAACTGGAACAGGTTGGCCAGGGTCTGGCCGGCCTCGCGCACACGCAGGGTGAGCGCGGCAAAGGCGAAGCCCGTGCCAAAGGTGCCGCTGAGCGACAGCACCAGGATCAGCCCGGCCAGCGGCAGGTTGTTAAAAGGCAGGCGGCCGATCATGCTGCTCATGGCCAGGGCCGAGCCAACGCTGAGGGTGCCGGTCCACAACAGGGTGACGGCCACGCGCGACAGCAGGCTGGCGAACTTGGAGGCCGGGCTCAGGTAGAGCTGCTCCAGGGTGCCCTGCTTCTGCTCGCGCCGGATGTTGTAGCCGATGTTCCACAGGGTGTCGCTCAAGTACATGAACAGGATAAAGCCATAGGCCACCAGCCCGGCCGTGGCCGAGGTCTGGTCCGAGCGCTGCAGCCCCGTCGGCGAGAACATGAGCCCGGCCAGGGTGAGCACGCTGACGATGACGAACACCTGCCCAAAGCTCGCCACCAGCTCCACCGGGTAGCGCAGCATGATGGTGAACTCTTTTTTTATCATGGCGGCCAAAACGCTGAGCCACGCGGCTGCGCCCGAGAGAGTGTGAGTGTTATTGGAAGTGGTCATGTGGGTGCGTCTCAAAACTGCCCCATCCCTTCATTCTTCTTGATCCCCGTTTCCACCCGGTTGAACACCCAAAAACCAAACAGCGGCGCGAAGAGCAGGAAGGCCCACAGCATGGCCAAGTCCAGGTACCACCGGCCGAAGAAGAAGCCCACGCCCAGCAGGGCGGCGCGGACGCCGTTGGTCATCCAGGTGGGCGGGAAGAGCAAGGCCAGGCCGCGCACCAGGGGCGGCAGCACGGCGATGGGGAAGAAGATGCCCATCAAGAAGCTGACCACCCACTGCATCAGGCCGATCAGGGCGTTGGACTCCTTCACCTTGAGCACCACCGCGCCAAACAGCAGCGCCATGGCATACACCGGCACCAGCCCGACGGCGATAAAGGCCAGCGCCAGCAGCACATCACCCTGGAAGGGATTGACCTGGAACACCAGGCAGCCCAGGCTGTAGGCCAGCAGCGCCGCGGCCAGGCCGCGGATGACGCTGTAGAGCGCCACGCCGCTGGCCAGGGTCAGGCTGGAGGTCGGCGTCAGGTAGACGGACTCCAGGGTGCCGGTCTCCTGCTCGAAGCGCAGCCAGTAGGCGATGTGCCAGAAGGCGTTGGACACCAGGGTGAAGACGTTGGAGCCGATGAGCAGGTAGGCCACGTAGTTGGCCGTGCCGGTGTTGGCCTGGAAGTTGGCCGCCGCCTGGTCGCCGCCGGTGGCCCGCCCCAGCAGCATGGGCATGGCGGCAAAGACCACCGGGATAATCACCTCCAGCACCATCTGGCCGGGGTAGCGGCTGATATTCAACAGCCGCAGCCGTGTCTCCGCCAGGGCGGCGGAAAGAACTTGTGCGAAGGTCGGACGGAGTGTTTGATGCATG
>CAYUYN010000047.1:4864-17751 GCA_964449185.1 uncultured Anaerolineales bacterium
TTCACCCGCGTATCATCCGCCAGCGTCCGCCCCGTCCGCGCCACAAACACATCTTCCAGCGTCACCTCTTCCGGCACGATCTTGTGCAGCACGGCCTGATGGCGGCCGAGGGTCTCGATCAGGCGCGGCAGCAGGCTGCGCTGGTCCTGCGCCACCACGGTCAGGACATTGTGCCCGTTGACCGCGCCCAGCACCGCGCGGCTGACGCCGGGCAGGGCCTCGACCGCGCGCCAGGCCGCCACTGGGATCACGCCTTCGACGCGCATCACCTCTTCGCGCCCGAGCGAGGCCTTCAGCTCGGGCACCGTGCCCAGTGCCAACACTTCCCCGTGGTCCACAATCGCCACCCGGTCGCACATGGTTTCGGCTTCGGCCATGCTGTGGGTGGTGTAGATCACGGTCTTGCCCTCGGCGTTTAGCTCGCGCACCACCGCGCGCAGCTCGCGGGCCGACGGCACGTCCAGGGTGTTGGTTGGCTCGTCCAGGATCAGCAGCGGCGCGTCGTTGATGAGCGCCTTGGCAAAGGCCAGCTTCATCTTCTGGCCGGACGAATACGTCTCCACCGAGCGGTCGGCAATCTCGCCCAGGTCCAGCCGCGCAATGATTTCTTCCGCGCGGCGGCGGCGGGCGGCCGGGCTGAGGTGGTAGAGCGCGCCGAAGAACACCAGGTTCTCGCGGCCGGTCAGCTTCCAATACAGGCCGCGCTCGCCCATCAGCATGCAGCCGGTCGTGGCGCGGATGAAGTTGTCTTCGGCGGTCAACTGGTAGCCGTTCACCCAGGCCGCGCCCGCGCTGGGCAGGAGCAGGGTGGTCAGGCACTTGATCAGGGTGGTCTTGCCCGCGCCATTGGGGCCCAACAGGCCAAACATCTCGCCGGGGTGGATCTCGAAGGACACCTCCTTGAGAGCCGGGATGTGCTTCTCTTGGGACTTGAAGAGCCCCTGGCGCTGGCGCGTGTGATAGGTCTTGCTGAGCTGCTCGATGCGAACCTGGCCCTGCATGCGTCTCTCCTAAGTTCGGCCGCGCTAAGCAAACACACGAAAGTTCCGTCGCAACGGTACATGGCCGAGGGGCACCCCCTTCCCGCTGCGGGAAGGGGGCCGGGGGGTTAGGTCCGCCAGCCGCTGCGCATCCAGCGCAAGGTGCGGCGCGGCTGGAAGCCCAGCTCGGTCAACGTGCGGCTGGCATCATCATCGGCAGTTCCGTCGCAACGGTACATGGCCGAGGGGCACCCCCTTCCCGCTGCGGGAAGGGGGCCGGGGGGTTAGGTCCGCCAGCCGCTGCGCATCCAGCGCAAGGTGCGGCGCGGCTGGAAGCTCAGCTCGGTCAGCGTGCGGCTGGCGTCTTCATCATCGGCGTTGTATTCCACTCGCGCCGTCCAGGGGCGCCGGCCCAGCCGCCGCAGCCCGCGCACCAACAGCGGGCGCTCCAGTTTGCCCAGGTATTCCGGGTGCACCAGCAGGCCCAGCCGGTCGCCGTCGGGCGCGTTGAACTGGATGGTCAGGCTGCCGATCATCCGGCCCCCGGCCGCGGTCGCTTCGTTAAGCACCCAATGCTCCTCGGAGCGGCCGGCAAAAAACTGATCTAGCTGCTTTATCGGCCCGGGGCGAAAGTCCTCCGGCCGCAGGGGGTGCCCCCAGGTGAGGCCTTCCGGCCGCGCCAGCGCCGCCAGCGCAAATTGCTGGGCCCACTCGTTGGGGCCGCGCAGGCGCAGGTCGTGGCCGGTGGCCACAAAGGGCGGCGGCGCCGTGTGCGACGAACGCACCCAATTGGTGCGGGTGGCCACCCGGGTAAAACCCAGGCCCCGGTAGAGCGTCACGGCGGCCAGGTTGTCGTCATCCACTTGCAGGATGGCCTCGGCGCCGCCCTGGCCGCGGATCATGTCGAAGGTGGCGCGCAGCAGGGCCAGGGCAATGCCGCGCCGGCGGTGGTCGGGGTGCACGGCCACGTTGGCCACCAAAAAGGTGGTGGAGCGCGGCGCGGCGCGCTGGGTGCTGACGCTGCCCACCACGCGCCCGCCTTCCACCCACACATAGCCCAGGCTCCACGGCTGCCGGTCCATGAACATGAGCTGGAGCACGCGCAGGACCGGGCCGGCGCGGCTCAGCAGGTGCATCTCGCGGATCAGACCGCGGCCGGCCGCGTCGAGCTCGGCCCTAAAGCACAACTCGATCAGCTCGGCGATGCCGCCCAGGTGGCGGCTGAGGTCCACGGGCTGCAGGCCATTCTGTACGGCGGATTTTGTCAAGGAAGCAGCGGTCATCGCCAACTCCCGGCGGTCGCGCGTCCAGGCCGCGACCGCCCCCTGTCAGGGCGCCATCCGTCCGGCGGGGCGCACGGGTGGGTGGCGCGCCGCCTAACGGTTTTCCAATGCAGCCAGCAGCTTTTCAGCGTCGGCCACGCTTATTTTACCCTGCTCCACCATCCGCAGGATCACCATGCGCTCCTCGTCCGTCACCGGATCAAGGGGCGGTATCGGCGCCGCGGGTGGCCGCGGGGGCCAGGGCGGGGTGGGGGGCATGGGCGGCCGCGGCGCAAACGCCCAGGCCTGCCGCACATGCTTGGCATGCTCGCTTTGGTGGCGGGCGCGCTCGGCCTCGCGTTCGACCTGGCGCACGGCCTGCTCGGCCTTGCGGCGGGCCTTATCGGCGGCGCGGGCCTTGGTCTCTTCCACCTTCTCGGCGGCGCGGCGCGCGAGCGCGGCCAGCTCTTCGGCCTTGTCGCTGCCAGCGCCAAACTGCAATTGGAATTGGGCCAGGCGCTCGGCCAACAGCTTGTCGATGTCGGGCATCAGCGACTCGATCTGCGATTCGATCTGGGTTTCGATCTGGACCGCGAACGCCTCGGCCATCCCGCCGAAGTCGTCGCCAAACTGCTCGCCAAAGTCGCCCATGGCGTCGGGGTCGGCGGCCCGGCCGGCAATGGACACATCGCCGCCGGCCTGGAGCACCACCGGCACCGTGCCGGCGCCCAGGATCACGGTGCGGCGGCGCGGCTGGCCCGCAATCTGCGCGCCGGGCACGTCCACTTCAATATCGCCGCCGGCGCTGATATCCAGCCGCACGTCGGCGTCGGAGGTCAGGCGGCAGGTCAGGTCGCTGCCGGCGTGGACGACGTACTCCTGGCCCGGCTGAAAGCTCACGTTCAGCGACACATCGCCGCTGGCGCGCACGGCCAGCCCACCGGCGATGTCGCGCAGGTACACATCGGACCCGATGCTCTGGGCACGAAAGGGGCCGCTCACGCCGCTGGCCTGGACGTCGCCGCCGGCCGATTCCAGGTGCAGGTGACCGTTCACCTTCTTGGCTTTCAGGTCACCGCCCACGTGGCCCACGTCAGTCGCGCCCACCTGCCGCAAGGAGAGATCACCGCCGACGTGGCCGATGGTGACAGGGTTGTCCAGCGACTTCACGCGCGCATCTCCGCCCACGTTCCGCAGGGTGAGGCGCGCGCCGCGCGGCACGCGCAGGCGGCAATCGGCGCTGGCCTGCACCACGATCTGCTCATCGTGCTGGTCGACGCGCAGGCTGCGGTCCTCGTCGGCCTCGGCCACAAACTGGTTCTGGTCCCACCCGGAGAGGCGCAGGTCGCCGCCGATGCCGTCCACCAGGATGAGCGTATTGTCGGGGACATCCAAAACAATCTGGTCCATCGTCGCACACCTTCTTTTTTAGACTGCCCGCCGCCGCGATCCCGTTCACGGCGGCGGGCATTGAGGAGGAGGATGTCAGGGTTGGCTTGTCTAATCGACAAAGATTTCGACGCGCTGGCCATCGTCCAGGTCTTCGACCTCCACCAGCTTGCCGCTGGTGCCGGCGCGAATGGCGGCCAGGATGGCGTTCAGGTCGAACTCGCCCAGTTGCGGCGAGTAGCGCGCGCCGATCTGCAGCCCGACGGCCACCAGGGTGAGCGGCAGGTTGACGACGGCGCGCGGGCGGCCGGTATCAAGATCGGTGACGCGGATGTGCAGCCAGCGGTTGGCCAGCTCGGCGGGCAGGGCTGGGGGCTGCGGCGCGAGGCGGGTGCCGCGCAGGCGTGCCGCGGCTTCGTCGGAAGAAATTTGTCCGGAGGCGAGCTGATCGAGAATGGAAGCGTGGGGGGAAGTCATGCCAATCTCCTAAGGGGCACGCTGGCGGCGTTGAATGTGGGCCTACTCGCCCTGCAGCAGGCGCAGGGCCTCGTCGGAGGCCAGCTTGCCGGTCTGCAAGTCGTTCAAAATCTGGCGGCGTTCTTCTTCACTGATGCCGGGGGCGGGCGCTTCTTCGCCGGCCACCTCGAAGCCCATGGCCTGCTTGAGCTCGTTGAGGCGGGCGCGCAGGGTGGGGTAGGACAGGCCCAGCTCGCCTTCCATGCGGTTGAGCTTGCCGTCGTTGCGGATAAAGGCTTCGGCAAAGGCCAGGTGCTCGGGCGCCAGCCGGTCGAACGCGCCGACGGCGAAATGGCCTTCAATGGTGGTATCGCACTGGCGGCAGTGCAGCCGGGTGACCGCCAGGGTTTCGCCGCACACCGGACACGTCCCGAGAATGGGGTGCATGCCGCTACTGCCCCCACCAGGCGATCATGCCCAGGATGACCACGGTCAGGGTGATCAGGCTACGGCGCGGGTTGAGGCGGGGCGCGGGCAGGCCATACGCCTCGCGGCGGATGCGTTCGATCTCGCGCTGTTGGTCTTTCCCAATGGCCGCCAGCGTTTCAATTCTCCGGTAGTCTTCCATGGTGGTCTCCCATGATCTTTATGAAAAGTATAAGCGTTGGTTCCACAATCTCAATGCCAGCGCCGGTTTTCTTAAAGCATCTTAATACTAAAATGAATAATGTCAATGGTTAAAATTAATTTTCCTAAAACTGAGTTCAGGATAGTGAATGTATAGTTTCATTTTCAAAAATAGTTGACATATTACAAAATATAGGGTGCGGCGGGGCAATTGGTGGGGGTCAATTATGGAAAGGCGGTGCGTTTGGCCAGGCATAGCCGCCATGCCCGGCCAAACGCACCGCCTGAGGTCTTGGTGCTAAAGAGGAAATGCCGCCCAGCCACTACTCGACAGCCGGGCCGCGCGAAACGACCGCCTTGGTGCGCTTCTCCAGCTCGCGCCGGGTCAGCATCACGCGCCGGCCGCAGCTCAGGCACACCAGGCCGATGTCGGCGCCCAGGCGCACCACCCGCCACTCATAGCCGCCGCAGGGGTGGGGCTTGCGCAGGCGCAGCACATCGTCGAGACGCAGATCTTGAGGCATAGGAGGCTCATTATACTTTGGCGAGACCCCAAGGGTTTCCAAAACCCTTGGGGTCTGGGTTCGCCGTCGTCCATCCGGCCTCCCCCATGCTATAATCGCCCCTACCTCGCGGAGACTCCATGCCATCTATCCTGCCTTCGATACCAGAACTGATCACGCTTGGCATCATCCTCCTCGTTGCCTTCCCAATCCACGAACTTGCGCATGCCGTGACCGCGGTGCAGCTGGGTGACGAGACGCCGCGCCGCATGGGGCGGCTGACCCTCAATCCGCTAGCGCATCTCGATCTGCTCGGTTCGGTGCTGTTGATCTTCGCCCACTTTGGCTGGGCCAAGCCGGTCCAGGTCAACCCCTATAACTTGCGCGGAGACCCGCACGTGAGCATGGCCATCGTGGCCGGTGCCGGCCCTTTCTCAAACCTGGTGATGGCGATCCTGGCGGCCATCCCTTTCCGGCTGGGTTTGGTGTCGGTGTTCGATCCGGGCGCCATTGGCGTCCTGCCAAGCCCCGCCGGCTTTTTGGTCGTGTTCATTCAGATCAATCTGCTCCTGATGCTGTTCAACCTGATCCCCATCGCGCCACTGGACGGCTCCAAGATCCTGCGCGGCTTCGCCCCGCGCTCGTGGGATGGGCTGTTTATGCAGCTCGAGCAATGGGGGCCCTTCCTGCTGATGGCACTCGTGTTCTTGGGTCGCAGCGTTCTGAACTTGATCCTGGTCGGCCCGATGTCGTACCTGTTCGGCGCGCTCGTGGGGGCATGAGGCGCGCGCGCCACCGCCTGGGCCAATTCTTTCGCTATCTGCGCAACAGCCCCCTGACACCGGCCGACCAGGCGGAAGTACGCCGGGTGCTCGCGCCGTCCCTGGCGGCGCTCTTTGAGCGCATGACGCGCGGCGAACAGGCGCACAGCCTGCGCGTGCTGCGCTCGGTCCAGGCCGCCGCCGGCGCCCAGGCCCTGCCGCTCGGGCTGCTCCAGGCCGCGCTGCTGCACGATGTGGGCAAGAGCCGGGCGCCCCTGGGGCTGTGGGGGCGCGTGCTGGTGGTGCTGGCCGGCCGCTGGCTGCCCGCCCGCAGCCGGCGCTGGGGCCAGGGTCAGCCCCCCCTCGGCTGGCGGCGACCGTTGGTGACCTCGGCGCAGCATGCGGTCTGGGGCGCCGCGCTCGCGGCCGAAGCCGGGGCCGACCCGTTGGCGGTGACCCTGATCCGCCGCCATCAGGACCCGCCGGGCGCCGCGCCCGCGCCCGAAGACGAATGGCTGCGGTGCCTGAAGCGCGCCGACGACAGTTCGCGCGTAAAACGCGCTCCTACAGTTGGGTGAGTTGGCGCGTAAACGCGCACCTACAGTGAGCACATGCCGGTAAATATTTCGATCTTGGGTCTGGGACGGGTGGGGGCTTCGCTGGGCAAGGCGCTGATGACGCGCGAAGACCTGCGCGTGATCGGCTATGACAGCGAGCCGGAAGTGTCGAAGGCCGCGCAGCGCCTCAAGGGCCTGCACAAGGCCGAGTGGAACCTCATCAATGCCGTCAGCGGCGCCGACTTGGTGGTCATCAGCGCGCCCCTGGCCGAGCAGCGCGGCATCCTGCAGGCCAGCCTGCCCGAGCTGCGCCCGGGCTGCGTGGTGCTCACGCTGGGCAGCCTGCTGGTGCAGCCCCTGGCCTGGGCGGCCGAGCTCTTCCCGGCTGGCGCCGACAAACACTTTGTGGCCGGCCACGCCGTGCTCAACCCGGCCCAACTGCACACCGGCGAGGTGGGGCTGGAGGCGGCGGACCCGGGCCTGTTCAAAGACGGTCTGTGGGCGCTGGCGCCGTCCCCGGGCTGCGCGGCCGAGGCCCTTAAGCTCGTGGCCGACCTGGTGCGGGTGGTCGAGGCCACGCCCTATTTTGTCGATCCCAACGAGCACGATGGGCTGGCCGCCGCCACGGAGGCCCTGCCCACCCTGCTGTCGTGGATGCTGTTCCAGACGGCCGCGGCCTCGCCCGGTTGGAACGAGACGCGCAAGGTGGCCGACCGGTCGTTTGCCACGGCCACGGTGGCGCTGGCCGAGGCCGAGTTTGCCGCGCTGCGCTACAATCGCACCAACGTGCTGCGCTATCTCGATACCCTGCTGGCCGAGCTGCAGACGGTGCGGCAGTGGCTGGCGCAGGAAGGCGACGAGGGCCGCCTGCTGGAGGCGGCACTGAACGAGATGGTCGAGCAGCGCGCCGTCTGGCTCCAACAGCGCCGCAAGGGCGAATGGGAAGCCGCCGAAGAGGCGCCCCCGCCCATGCCCCGGCCGGGCGAAATGGTCGGCCGCATGTTTGTGGGTGGTCTGTTGAATCGCCGGGATAAGGATAGAAAGGGGGAGTAGGGGCAGGCACAAGATGCCCTACGTCTATATCGTCCGCTGCGCCGACGACACCCTCTACACCGGCTGGGCCATTGATGTAGAGCGGCGCGTGGCGGCGCACAACCGGGGCCAGGGCGCGCGCTACACCAGCACCCGCGGCCCGGTGGCCTTGGTCTACTCCGAAGTGGTGGCCACGCGCGGCGAGGCGCTGCGCCGCGAGCTGGTTATCAAGCGCTTTCCGCGCGCCAAGAAGCTGGCGCTGTGCGCGCCGGTCAAGCGTCGGCGGGTTCGCAGGCGCGGTGGGCGTTGAGGCTGTCGACGGCACAAGAGGGATGCCGGCGGCGATTCCCGCTGCACTGCGTTTCGGGGGACACGTAAACCTGCCGCCGGCGCGAAGTCAGACGCAAGCGTCGCACTCTGGCAACCGGGCCGTGAGGCGGCCGTCGGCGCCAATGGTCTGTCGCGCGCCGCGGATCGTCTCTGCTCGCTGCGCGTGCCGACTGCCGACTGCTGACTGCCTACCGTTCGTCGTCCGTCGTCCGCATTTGTTGGAGGTGCCATGTCCGCACAGTCCGCACATGCCGTAGAAGGATCCAAGGTTGCCTGGATTGCCCAGGAGCTCGAGCAGCTTCGGGCGCAGGGGCTTTACAACCACATCCGCACCATTGGCTCGGCGCAGGGCGCCTGGCTGACCGTGGATGGCCGGCGCGTGCTCAACTTTTGCTCAAACAACTACCTGGGCCTGGCCAACCACCCGCGCCTGTTGGCCGCCGCACACGCCGCGCTGGAGCAGTACGGCATCGGCCCGGCGGCCGTGCGCTCGATCGCCGGCACCATGACCCTGCACGTGGAATTGGAGCGCCGCCTCGCGGCCTTCAAGGGCGTGGAAGCGGCCCTCACCTTCCAGTCCGGCTTCAACGCCAACCTGGCCACCCTCCCGGCCCTGGTGGGCAAGGGCGATGTCATCTTCTCGGACCGCCTCAACCACGCCTCCATTATCGACGGGTGCCGTCTCTCGGGCGCCAAGACCGTGGCCTACGACCACTGCTCGCCCGAGCACTTGCAGCAAACCATCACCGCCGAGCGCCAGACCGGCTACCGCCGCGCGCTGATCGTCACCGATGGCGTGTTCAGCATGGACGGCGACGTGGCCCCGCTGCCCGCCATCCAGGCCATCGCCGAGGCCGAAGGCAGCCTGCTAATGGTGGACGATGCCCATGGCGAGGGCGTGCTCGGCCGCGGCGGGCGCGGCATCGTGGACCACTTCGACCTGCACGGGCGCGTGGACGTGGAGATCGGCACGCTCTCCAAGGCCTTTGGCGTGATGGGCGGGGTGGTGGCCGGCAGCCAGGTGATTGTGGATTGGCTGCGCCAGCGCGGCCGGCCCTTCCTGTTCTCCTCGGCGCTGACCGTGCCCGATACGGCCGCCTGCCTGGCGGCGGTGGACGTGCTGGAAGAGTCGAGCGAGCTGGTGGACCGGCTGTGGGACAACACCCGCTATTTCCAGGCCGAGCTGAAGCGCCTGGGCTTCGACACCGGGCTGACCACGACGCCCATCACGCCCATCATGCTCGGCGAGGCGCCCCTGGCCCAGGAGTTCAGCCGGCGTCTGCTGGCCAATGACGTCTTTGCCATGGCCATCGGCTTCCCCACCGTGGCCCAGGGCAAGGCCCGCATCCGCCTCATGCTCTCCGCCGCCCACAGCCGCGGGGACTTGGACAAGGGCCTGGAAGCGCTGCAAAAGGTCGGCCGGGAACTAGAGGTTATTGATAATTAGCAAGCATTGAGCCAATTACCAATTACAAATTACCGCTTACTTATGATCGCCGACCGCGCCCTCCAACTCATCCTCGCCATCGACCGCATCCGCGACTCGGTGGCCGACGAGCGCGAGATGGCTTCGGCCATCATCACCACCCTGGCCGATGCGGTCGAAGCCGAGCTGTGCCTGCTGTGCCTGCGCGACGACGACACCCAGGAACTGCAACTGCGCGCCGTCATCGACCGGGTGGGGGTCTACGGCGATGCGGGCGCCGAGCAGGCGCTGCGCGAGCTGGCTGTTCAGGCCGCCGAGCTGCCCCAGGCCGACTTCCTCCAGACCGACCTTACCCTCAAGCAGCGCCGCCACTCCTACTGCCTGGCCGGCCCGCTGCGCGTGGGCGCCGAAAGCCTGGGTGCCCTGCTGCTGCTCAACGCCGACCGGCCTTTTAACGATGACGAGCGCCGGCTGGTGAGCCATGCCTTCAGCCAGATTGATTCGGCCATGCAGCATCTGCGCACCGTGCGCGAGCTGCGCCGCCGCCAGCGCGAGCTGGAGACGATCTTCCGCATCGACCGCATCCGCGACCACACGCCCGAATTTCAAAGCCTGCTCGACGCGGTGCTGGTCGAGGTCGTCGGCGCCATGGAGGCCGAAACCGGCTACCTGATGCTCTACGACCGGATGGGCAACGAGCTGGAGATGCGGGCTACGACCAACCAGGACCTGTTTACGGTCGAGGCCTCCGCGGGCCTGATGCGGTCGGTGTCTGAAGAAGCCATCCATTCGGCCGAGCTGGTCAACCGCACCTACGACAGCGGCGCCATCCGCGCCGTGGTGGGCGTGCCGCTGCTGCTGGGCGACAAGCTCATCGGGGTCTTGGGCGTGGTCAACCGCACCAACCGCACCCAGCGTTTTACCCGCAGCGATCTGGACATGCTGCGCGCCATCGCCAGCCAGATGGACACCGCCATCTTCGAGAGCCTGCAGACCCAACGCCTGCGCGGCGCCTTTGGGCAGTGCGTGGGGCCGCAGGTGATGGACCGCCTGCTGTCGATCTCGGACCGCGACCTGCTCACCGGCGAGCGGCGCCTGGTGACGACGCTGTTCAGCGATATTCGCGGCTTTACCAATATGTCGGAGCACATCCCGCCCGAGCTGCTCCAGACCGTCCTCAACGACCACCTGTCGGCCCTGACCGACGTGGTGCTGGCCTACGAAGGCACGCTCGACAAATACATCGGCGACTGCGTGATGTGCTTCTTCAACGCGCCCGAGAACCAGGCCGACCACGCCGAGCGCGCCGTGCGCCTGGCCCTGGCCATGCAGAAGGCCCACCGCGAGGTGATGGCGCGCTGGGCCGGGGAGCTGCCCCTGCCGCCCATTGGCATTGGCATCAGCACCGGCGAGACCATGATGGGCAACTTTGGCTCGGTGCGGCGCCTGGAATACACCGCCATCGGCCGCGATGTCAACCTGGCCTCGCGCCTGTGCGCCGCCGCCGAAGGCGACCAGACGCTCATTAGCTTCGCCACGTACAGCCTGGTCGCCGCCCTCATCGTCGCGGATGAACTGCCGCCGCTGAAATTGAAGGGCATTGAGGGCGAGGTGAGGTGTTGGAATGTGCGGGGGCTGCGCTAGTTATCTCTCGCCACTAACCCCGAAAGGAATTCCCCATGCCTATCACCTACACCTGGTACGGTCACGGCACCGCCCTCCTGGAGGTGGACGGGAAGCGCGTGCTGGTGGACCCCTTCTTTACCGGCAACCCGGCGGCGTCGATCCAGGCGGAGGCCGTGACGTGCGACTTCATCCTGGTCTCACACGGGCACGACGACCACGTGGCGGACCTGGTGCCCATCGCCAAGCGCACGGGCGCGCCCATCATCAGCAATTTTGAGATTGCGACCTGGGCGCAAAACCAGGGCCTCACCGCCCACGGCCAGTCCATTGGCGGCGGGCATGCGTATCCCTTTGGTTACCTCAAGCTGACCCAGGCCCAGCATGGCTCGGCCATGCCCGACGGCAGCTATGGCGGACAGCCGGCGGGCTTTCTGCTGACCAGCGGCGGGCAGAAGGTGTACCTGGCCTGCGACACCGGCCTGTTTGGCGACATGCAGCTCATCGGCGATGAGGGCATCGCCCTGGCCACGCTGCCGATCGGCGACAACTTCACCATGGGGCCCGACGATGCCCTGCGCGCCGCCAAGCTGATCCGCGCGCAACACTATATCCCCGTCCACTACAACACCTGGCCCCTCATCGCGCAGGACGCCGGCGCCTGGGCCAGGCGGGTGCGGGCCGAGACCGGCGCGGAGGCGCACGTCCTGAAACCCGGCGAGAGCTTTACGCTATGAAACGCGCGCACTGGTCCTTGCTCCCCTTGCTCAGCCTGACCCTGGCCGCGCTGGCCTGCAGTGTCCTGTCCCCGTCCGCGGCCACGCCGACCGGCGTAGTGACCGAGGCTACGCCGGTCCCGGCCGACACGGACACGCCGGCGCCCACGGACGTGACCGAGGCCGCGCCGACCGAAACGGCCGCCGCGCCCAGCGAGACCCCCGCCGGCGCACCGAGCGAAACCCCGCCCGCGGACCAGACCTTTATTGCTTATGTGCTCGCTGGGCAGCTCCTGGTCACGGACGTCACCGGCGGGGTGCTGGGCGGCACGACCCAATACACCCAGCCAGGGGTGGACGATGGCGTGACCGACTTTGTCTGGTCGCCCTCGGGCGAGTACATTGCTTATGCGGGGTTGATTGGGGAAGACCAGCACGTGTTCTACGTCTATGCCGAGGGCGCCGGCACGCCGGTGGACCTGGGCGCGGGCGCCGTGGCGGCCTGGTCACCCGACAGCACCCAACTCGCCTATCAGAGCGCGGGCCAGCTATGGCTGGTCTCGCTCGCCGACCCCACGCCGCGCCAGTTGACCGCGCAGGACAACTGGGCCTGGGGCCGCCCCGCCTTCATGCCCGACGGCCTGTCGCTGGTGGTCACCGGCGAGTCGTTTGACGACCTGGGCGCCTCGGGCAACACGACCTTCTGGCTCTACAGCCTGCCCCTGGATGGCTCGGGCACGCTGACGCCCCTGCCGGGCATGACGCAGGAAGCGAAGGGCCGGCTGCCCTACGACCTGAAGTTCTCGCCCGACGGATCGAAGCTGTCATTTTCCACCTCGTGGCACCTGAGCGCCTGCGCCTCGCTGGGCAGCTATTACGTGGCCAACAACGACGGCAGCAACCTACAGCCCCTGCTCAGCCCCAGCCTCGACGCGCTGGCCAACGAAGACCAGGAAGACTACTTTACGCCCTATGGCTATGCCTGGCAGCCCGACAGCGCGGCGCTGCTCACCAGCGGCCTGGTGCGCGACTGCACCGACTTTGCCGGCACCGTGCTCGGCGCGCAGCTGTCGCTGCTGACCCTCGCTGGCGCGGAGTCCCTGATCATCCCCGGCAGCTTTGCCCCGGTCAGCTTCGACCGCACGGGCGCCTACATCGGCGCCAGCCGCATCGACGACCAGACCCAGCCCGGCCTGGTGCAGTTGTATGACCTGGCGGGCAACCT
>CAYUYN010000048.1:0-17614 GCA_964449185.1 uncultured Anaerolineales bacterium
GCCGCGCCCGAGCGGCGGCCTGCCACCGCCGCCCGGCCACGCGAGCGAACACCCCCACGACCGCCGCCAGAGCAGCGCCGCCCAACACGCCCGTCTCGGCCAGGGTATTGAAGGGGTAACTGTGCGCGTGCGCCAACAGCAGCGTGGGGGGCACCGAATAGACTCGGATGAACTCGGTGCCAAAGGTAAACGGCCCATTGCCGATAAGGGGGCGCCGCAGCAGCATGTCCCAGGCCACCAGCCAGATGGCCAGGCGGCCCCCGTGGCTGGGGTGCTGCAGTTGGCGCGCGAGTGCCCAGGCCGCCATCGCGGCGAAGAGCAGCGCCACCAAGACGACGAGCGCAATCAGGCGCGGCCGCTGCCGTAGCCAGCGCCAGCCGGCCCTGAGCTGGCCCTGCGCCTCAATGGACACCAGCGCGGCCAGGACACCCAGCGAGACGGCGCAGCCCAGCCAGCCGGCGCGCGAGGAGGTGAAGAACACCAACAGAAGCGCGAGGCCGCTCCACACGCCCAGCAGCACACGGCTCACGCGGCTGCGAGCTCGCAGCGCACTCGCGAGCCCCAGCGGCAGCAGCAGCGTGAAAAAGGCCGCGACAAAATTGGGGTGGCCCAAGAAGGCCCGCACGCGAATGGTGGCCGCCGGCACCCACTCCCCCGGCCCAGCGATGGCCAGCCAGCCGCTGTACCAACGCTGCAGCTCCCACAACCCGGCAAAGACAATGAAGCCGCTGACCAGGACCAGGACCTTGATGAACAGCCCAGCCGGCCAGCCGGCCCGCAGCAGATCTACCACCAGGTAGTAGATGAGCACGTACAGCACCAGCAGCAGCAGCGCCCCAATACTCCGGCGCGGGTCGGCCGAAAAAACGGTAGACAAGGCGTAGGCGGCCAGCAGCGCCAGCAGCGGCCGGTCCAGGGCCGTGGTCGGGAACGGCCGGCGCCCCAGCCAATGCCACGCCAGGTACAGCGCGCCGGCGCCGGCCAACAGCACCGTGGTCATCGCGTTCAGGCGGTACAGCACCAGGCCGTTGAACGTGCCGCCCAGCAGCAGCACATAGCTAAACGCCAGGAACAGCACCGCCTCGCGGGCCAGGTACACCCATTGGGCCGCGTTGAGCGCGGCACCGGCCAGGCGCGGCCGGGCCCGGCCGGCCACCTGGCCGGGTGGGCGCGTCATGGGGCAGCCGCCCCCGCCACGCGCTGATACACCACGGCGACGTCATCTTCATAAAGAAGTTGCCAGCGCGGGTTCACACGCAGATGTTCGTCCAGGAAGGAGTGGGCCTCGATCAAGACCAGGTTGAGACCGTGCCGATCAAGAATGGCCTGATAGCCAGGTTGGCCGGTGGCCGCGTGCAGGTATTCGCGCAGCAGCGCATCGTCATACAGGTCGGTGCGGCCATCCACGAACACGGGATAAGCGGGATAAAGCTGCCAGACCAGATAGCCGCCCCAGTTGTAAGCGTTGAACAGCGGGCCGGCCGGCTGCGCGGTCTGCAGAAAGCGCGCCGCCTCGAGCGGCACCCGGCTGCGCAAGAAACGCTCGTTGGTGCTCGCCAGGGAGGCATCGGCGGCCTTGATGAAAGCCGCCAGCAGCACCAAGCCCAGCAGCGCCCAGTTGAGGGCCGGGAGCGTCCGCGTGGTGGGCGGCGGGTCGAGCAGCGCGGCCAGGCGCGGCCGGCTGGCCCACAAGTCGGTGAGGCCCGCCGCCGCATGGCGGGTGAGGATGGGCGCCGCCAGCAGCGCCGCGATGGGAATGTTGCGCGCCGCCAGGAGGGCCAGGTAGGTGAAGCCGCTCAGCAGAGCCAGGTCGGTCAGGTCTACGCGCCGGCGCGACAGGCCAAGCGCGGCGAAGACGGCCAGCCACAGCCAGATGAAAAGCTGCATCTCGCGCAGGTGAAAGTCGGGCGACTGCCATTCCTGGATGAAGTCTTGCAGCGCACCGATGGACACGGTGCGCAGGGGGTACAGGTAGAGCGCAGCGCCATACGGGTTCAGCCCCACCACCAGGGCGCAGGCGAGCGTGATGCCCGCGAGCACGAACACCCCCGACCAGCCCACCACCCCGGGACCGCTATGTCCCAGCAGCCGGCTGAGCACCTGCCCGGCCAGTGTGATCAAAAGCAAAAGGAAGCCAATCGCAAAGCCGCCGTGCAGGTTGACCCACAACACCATCAAGATGGGCAGCAGCCACAAGCGGTTGACGCCGCGCCAGCGGTACAGGTGCAGGATATAGGCGAAAACGGCCGCGAGGAAGAAGGACACGAGCTGCGGCCGCGCCGACCAGTAGACGTGGGAGGCCGCCGCCGCCAGCACCAGGGTAAAGGCCTTGAGATAAGCACTGCCCTCACACTGCAAGTACACCAGGGCGAAAGCGGCCGTGACCAGCAGCGCCGTGGCCAGGTTCAGCCCGGCATAGCCAAAGGCATACCACAGCGCATACATTGGCAGTTGTGACAGCCAGGAATGGTTGACCCACGGCTGGCCCTGGCGGGTGAGCGAGAATTCGTCGTGGGTCAGGATCTGCCGGTGTTCCACCATCCACGCGCCGGAGCGCAGGTGCCACCAGGTGTCAGTATCCACCGAGGGGCGCGCGGCCATGGCGAAGATGCCGGCCAGAGCCAGCATCACGACCAGCCGCGCCGGCGTCAGGCCCAGCCACAAGCCGCGGAGCCGGGCCGCACCCGGCCGGGCTGAACGCAAGGCCGGTCTAAGGACGCCGTTCATAGACCTCGGCCACCTCGTCGGCATAGAGCTGCTGCCAGCCGGCGTCCTGCTGGGCCATGCCGCTCAGGGGCGAGCCCGCCTCCACCAGCATCAGCCGTACGCCGTGCCCCTCCAGAATCCGAGTCCAACCGGGCAGGCCGGCCGCCAGGCGCAGGTACTCGGTAAAGAAGGCGGAATCGTACACGTCGGTGCGGCCGTCGATATAGACGGGATATTGCGGATACAAACGCCAGGACAGGTATCCGCCCCAGTTGTAGGGATTGAACAGGGGCCCGGCCGGCTGCGCCGTGGCGAGGAAGTCGGCGGCGGCGACCGGCAGGCCGCGTTGGGTGAGCGCGGTGTTCAGAGCCGGGCTGAGGGGGAGGGCCATCTTGGCGAGCGCGGCGAAGGAGACCAGGACCAGCAACAGCCAATTGACCAGCGGGCCCAGGCGGCTTTCGGTGAGGACTTGCCCATCCAACACCGCCACCAGACGTGGATAGCGGCCGCGCAGATCGTCGAGCACGGCCTGCCCATGCCGCGTGAGCACGGGCGGCGCCACCAGGGCAAACAGCGCCAGGTTGCGCCCGGCCAGCAGCGCCAGGTACAGCAGGCTTCCAAAGAGCAGCAAGTCGGTCAGGTCGAGGCTGCGCCGGCTCAGACCCACCGCGGCAGCCGTGGCCAGCCAGAGCCAGATAAGTACCTGGGCCTCGCGCAGGTGGAAGTTGGGCGACTGCCATTCCTGGATGCGATCGCGCAGGACATCGATGGAGATGACCCGGAACGGATACAGCAGCAAGTCGGCGCCATAGGGCGACAGCAGCATGGCCACAAGACAGGCCAGCCCCGTCCCCACCAGCCACGCCACCGCGCGCCACGAGCCCTGGCCCAAGAGTGCTTTGAGGGCCTCACCGGCGGTCGTGACGGCCAGCAGGATAAAGCCGATGGCAAAGCCCGGATGGGTATTCGCCCACACCGCGATAATCACCGGCAGCAGCCACAGCCGGTTGACGCCGCGCCGCCGGAACAGCTCGAGCACATAGAGCATGGCCGCGGCCAACACAAACGAGAAGATCTGCGGCCGCGCCGACCAGAACACAGCGGAGGCAGCTGCCCCCAAAATGACGGCGAAGGCGCGCAGGTAGACCCCGCCGGCGCAGGTGGCGTACACCAGAGCAAAGGCCAGCGTCACCATGGCGGCGGTGAGCAGGTTGAGACCGGGGAAGCCCCACTGCGCGAAGACCAAGTACATCGCGCTCTGGCTCAGCCAGGCCGGATAGTCGTAGGGCCGCCCGGCGAAGGTGCTGCTAAAGACTTCGGTGGTCAGGGGCTGGCCGTGCTCGACCATCCAGGCGCCAGCGCGCAGGTGCCACCACGTGTCGCTGTCCACCGCCACGCGGGTGGCCATGGCCAGAAGGCTGACGAACGTGATGGCGATGATCAGCCGGCGAAAGGTCAGTCGCATGGGGCGGGCCAGTTCAGCCAATAAACCAGCCAACGGCGTAGAGCGCGCTGAGCAGCAGCAGGCCCAGGCTGCTGCCGAGCACGTAAAAGAAGCGCGTGCGCGCCGACCGGCCGGCCAGCCAATCGCCCAAGACGATGAAGGCCGGGAACAGCACCAGCACGTAGCGCGCCAGGGATTGGAGGGAGGAAGCCGTCAGGCTGTGTTTGCTAAGAAAGAAGGCCAGGTTCGCCAACATGTAAATCACCCAGGCCCACACCCGCCAGCGCGGCCGGCGCAGCATGACCACGGCGAGCCACAGGAACAGCCCGGCGCTCGCGATATCCAAAAAGGTGTGAAGGTCGTGGACCGCCAGAAACTGGCCCAGAGCATAGATCAGCCCGCGCAGGGGGTCAACCATCTCCAAGCCGGAATAAGTCCGTAGAACGGTCGCCACGGGGGCGAACCCAACCACGGAGCGCCAGGCCAGGAAGGACAAACCGCCCGCCACGGGCAGGGCCAGCGCGCCCGCGAGGTAGGCGCTCCGCCCTAGACCAGGACGAGGCGTTGCCGCGCGCCACTGTTCCCAGGCCACCCACGCCAAGGCGAAGACGGTCAGCAGACCGGGGCCGCGCGCCAGGCTCGCCAGCGCGCCCAAGACCCCGGCCAGCCACCAGCGCCGGCCATCGGCCGCCAGGAAGGCGCCCAGGGTCAGCGCCAGGAAGAGCGCTTCGGTGAAGGGCGCAAGGAGAAAGAACGACGTGGGATACAGCGCCAGGGCCAGGACCGACCAGCGGGCGGCGGCGCTGCCAAAGCGGGGTTCGGCCAGTTGGTGGAGGCAGGCCAGGCTAACGGTGGTGGCGACCGTGCCGATCAGCAGACCGGCAACCAGCTGGTCACCGCCCAGCAGGGCGCCGACGAGTTTGAGCAATACCGGAAACAGAGGATAAAAAACGGTGTCGCCTTCGCCGACACCAAAGTAGCCGCGCTGCGCCAACGCAAAGTAGTGCACGGCATCCCAGCGCGGCCAGGCCTCCAGCGCGGTATCGATGACCAGACCATAGGACCCGCGCGCCACCGGGCCAAGCGTCTCGGCCAGGTAGGCGGGCGGCATGTACGGCCGCGCCACGGACCAAGCCAGGCCCATCAGCAGACCCAGGCCGAGGCGCAGCGCCAGCACCAACAGTACCGCCAACGTCCAGGCTGCCCGCCAGCCGTGCCCGGTCTCGAGGACCCGCACCCAGCCGGCCAGGCTCAGGGAGCGCAGCACTCCGGTCTCAGTTCCAGCTCGTCCGGGGTCACCTTGCGAGACAGGGCATAGAAGATTTGGTAATCGCCAATCTGCGCTTCCTGGTAGGTAATCTCCAGGCTGGCGAATATCTCGCGCAGGTGCTCATCAAGCTTGGGATGGTTCGTGGTGATGTAAGCCGCCCGCGGACTGGCCGCGGCGAGGTCGGCGTAGGCGGGATAGCGGTTGTCGCGCGGGGTGTAGCGGAAGTCAAGGTGATACGGCAGCAGCGGCGCAAAGATAAGCTCCTCGCCGCTCTCAAAGGCCAGGGGGTAGCTGACCCAATAGTTGCTGTAGCCGCGCGTCTCGCCGTGCTCGCGCAGAAAACGCATGAGCGCGGGCAGGGCGCGTGTATCGATCTGGCCCACGGCGTTGAACTGGGTGGACAGCCCGGGCGAGGTGTGCGCGGCGGCGGAGATATTGCTCCACCAGTAGAACGAGACCAGCGCCAGGGCCAGAGTCTGCGCGAACCACTTGCGCCAGGGCGAGCGCCGGCGGCGTCGGCGCAGCCGCAGCCAGTGCAGGGCTTCGGCCACGAAGAGCGCCGTCGGAATGGTCAGCGGGACAAAGTAGCGGCCTGAGGGGTCCTCGCCGTACGGGGTCAGCAGGTAGGCGGAGACCAGGGTCGCCATCATGCCCAACAGCAGCGCGCGCCCGTGCGAGGCCTGGTCGCGCACCCGCACGGCACCGCGCAGGGCAAACAGGAGGGCCGCCACATGCAGGGCCAAGACGAACGGCAGCATGGGCAAGGCCAGGAACTCGGCGCTCCAGGGCGGGCGCAGACCCCAAACGACGGTGAGGCCAAACAGCAGAAAGTAAAAGGCATGGCGGAAGACCGCCAGGACGGGGTGATAGCCGGCCGGGAGCGGCATGGCCGCGCCGACGCTGTCGGCCACGGTGGCGAGGCCGTGTTGGAGCGTATATCCAATCCAGGGCGCCGCGCCCAGCACAAACCCAACCGCCGCCACGACCACCAGCGGCACCAGCCGCGCCTTCTGGCGCCGGTACGCGACGGCCAGGTAGATGGCGATGGGCAGCAGGTAGACGCCGATGAGCGAGAGGCTCCAGAAACCGACACCGCCCAACACGCCCAGCAGAAACCAACCGCCTAGGCGCCGCGCCGCCGGCACGGTCGGTGCAGCGGCGGCGCCCCCCAGGTGCAGTGCGAGCAGCAGCAGCAGGTTGCCGATGAGCAGCACCTCGCCATAGCTGCCAAGCGTGATGGTAGTGTAGAGCGTGGTTAGAACCGGGGGGATGGCCATGAAGACCGCCGCGGCGCCGGCGATCCACTCGCTGCGAAAGATACGGCGGCCGAGCCAATAGGTGGTGGCCACGGTGCCCAGGTACACCAGCACCTGCACCGCCCGCACCGCGCCCACCGACGGCCCAAACAGCGCAAACACGCCGGCGATCAGCCAGGCATCCAGGCTGCCCATGTAGGCCTGGCCATAAAAGAAGACCGGGCGCTCGCCTTGGAGAATGTGGCGCGCCATCAGGGCCACGATGGCTTCATCGCCATTGAACGGCACCACGCCCGCCACCAGCAGGCCCACCTTGAACAGCGCGGCCAACAGCAGCGCGGCCGGCAGGCGCAGGCGGCGCTCCCAAACGGACGACCGGACCGCCGGCCGCTCCATCGCCAGCGTGGCCGTCACGACAGTCGCCTCATTGTCAGCGTCGGCACTATAATGCCGCGCATGTCAGCGGATGTTGCCAATCGTTGTTACTCCGAGCAGGTTGTGCGGCCCCGCGGCGTCTGCGGCGTCTGCGGCGCGGCGGCGGCCTTGTGTACGTCGCGCCCTGCCCCAAGCCGCGCGCCGGCGGTGTTCCGCCGTATGGGTCGTGCCGGCCGAAAGGCGTGGGCCGGAACGGCTGTTGTTCGACCTAACCCTCAAGCCTTTGGCGGTCACCGGCTTGAAACTGGATCACGCGGATGCGACCAGCGATGCACCGATTATGCACCCAAATACGTCAGCCCGCCAGACAGGGGCGCCCGCCGGCGCGCTATCGATGAGGCGCCTCAATGAGCCGGCCCCACTGGCGCTGGCGCGCCGGCCTGCTGGCCGTCTGGGCGGCCTTTGGGCTGTATGCGGTGTGGGGGGCGAGTGCGGTGCCGTTCCATCCAGACGAGAGCACTTTTCTGTATATGAGCCGCGACTTCGACCTGCTCTTCATCCAGGGACAGCCCGGCGCCGTCAGCTGGGAGGCCGATGGCCAGCCGGCACTGGTTGGGCGCTACCGCTTGCTGGATGCGCCCATGGGTCGCTACCTGGCCGGGTTGGGCCGGGCGCTGGCGGGTGAGCCGCCGCTGGCACAGGACTGGAACTGGTCGGCGACGTGGGACGCCAACGTCCGGGCGGGCGCGCTGCCAACGGGTCGCGCGCTCGCGGCCGCGCGCCTGCCGGCCACCCTGCTAACCGCGCTGTCGGTCCTCCTGGTCTATGGCCTTGGCCGGCGCCTCGGCGGCCGAGCCACCGGGGTGGCCGCGGCGGTGCTGTGCGTGGTCAGCGGGCTGGTCCTGCTGCACGGCCGCCGCGCCATGTCCGAAGGGCCGCTCCTGTTCTTCTCACTCTTGACCCTCTGGCTCTTGCTGCGTGACCGGCCCAACCCGCTGCTGGTGGCGCTGGCACTGGCCGCCGCGGTAGCATCCAAGCTGACCGCGCTGACCCTGCTGCCGGTGGCCGCGCTGGCGCTGGTGCTGCCGATTGGTCCGGACGCACACGGCCGCGGATGGATGCGGCCGACTGCTCGACGGCTGGCGCTTTTTGGTTGTGCGTTGGTCCTGGCCCTGTGGGTGTTACACCCGCCCCTGTGGGCGTCCCCGCTGACGGGCCTCCAGGCCATGCGCCTGGCCCGGCAAGACTTCCTGGCGGAGCAGACCGCCTTTGTCCAATCCATCGCGCCGCACGCGCGGCTGGCGGGGCCAGGCCTGCGCGGGCTGTCGATGCTGTATCACCTCTACTTCGCGCCTTTGGCCTACGCCGACGTGGGCGGGTACGCTCTTGCGACCGCCGCCGCCGAGCAGCGCTACGCCGCCCTGCCGCTGCACGAAGGTCTGCATGGCGGCGGCTGGCCGCTCAACTTTGTCGTTGGGGCTCTAGTGCTGGCTCTGACGTTAGTGGGCGTCCTCCAGACCGGGCATGACCTTTGGGCACAGCGCCGCGGCTTGACGGCGAGCGCGGGCCATATGCGGGCACGGCTGGTGCTGGCGGCCTGGACTATCACAACCGTGGTGGGCCTGTTGGCCATTGCCGTGCCGGCGCAGCGCTACTACGTGCCGCTGGCGCCGATCGTTTGCCTGTGGGCGGCGTATGCCATGACTACCCTGGCACGAATAATCCGGCAAGCTCTCCAACCGATTAGTCGAGAACCGGTGACAACCCATGATTAGACCATTGGCCAAACAAGCGCCTGCGCCTGCCACAGCCCCGCGCCTCTTCAGCTCACGGTTTGTGCGGCTGCTGCAGTTGGCCATGAGCTTACTGGTGGCCGTCTATATGCTGCTCATCGGCGGAACGTTTGATGCCGGCCTGCGCTACCGGGTACAGCTCATCAATACCATCCTGGCGGCCCTGCTGGCACTGACTTGGTTGGTCGTGCGCAGCTCGCAGCGCAAAGCGATCGCTTACACTGGCCTGGAGTGGCCGCTGGGGCTGTTTGTGGCTGGCCAATGGCTGGCCTTGGCGACTTCGGCGCAGGCCCGCCTGGGCCTGGAATGGGTTGCGTCCGTCACGGCGTGGGCGGCGGTGTTCTTAATTCTATGTGACACGCTGGGGTCTGGCTGGCGGCGCGACTATGTGATCAACGCGCTCGTAGTTCTGTCCTGTATCGTAACGGCGCAAGGTCTGACCGAGGTTGCAGCCTGGTATTCTGGGTGGCTGGGCCGGGGCCTGTGGCCCCCCTTTACCTTCCGGCTAAACGGCCTGCTCGGGCACGCCAACCTAACGGCGACTGTCCTCAATGCACTGTTCCCACTCGTGCTCGTGCGCGCGGTGTGCGTCAAGAGAAGTGTCGGGCGTGCAGCGCTTGGCCTGTTAGCGGCCGGTATGCTAACGGCCTTGTACTTCACCTCGTCTCGGGCGGGATGGCTGTCTTGCGGTGTGGGCTTGGCCACGCTAGGCGGCCTGGCAATTCTACGGCCAGGCGGCAAGGCCAACCTGGCCAACCTGCAGGTGCGCTGGCAGTCGCTCTCCGCGCGTGCACGCTGGCTGCTGGGCCTGGCGGGGGTGATCCTGTTGGTTCTAGCCGGGGGACTACTGGCGGCGCAGTCGGAGCACATTACGCACGGCCCATTGTTCAGCTCGCGCCAAGCGTTCTGGATGGTTGCCTGGCGGATGTTCCAAATCCAACCCCTCACCGGGGCGGGGCCAGACTTGTTCCCCTGGTTCTATTCACGCTGGGTCGCTTCGCCGCCCGAATGGTTTGCGCCACACGCGCACAGCCTGCTCATGCAGGTGTTAGGCGGCAGCGGGCTGGTGGGATTAGGCACCTTGCTAGGGTTCGGCGCCGCCAGTGTGTGGCAGTTGTGGCGCCGCTGGCTGGTCGTGGAAGATCGGCTGCTCATGGCGGCACTCCTGGCGGGCCTGGCCAGTTTCGGCTTCCAGCACCTTTTTGACTACCTGCTCGGCACCACATTGACCGTCTTCATCGTCGTCGTTTTGTTGGCGCTGGCACTGTCCACGGCGGCGCCGCGGCCGCGGCAGCAAGGCTTTTCGCCCTTGGTCATCGCACCCGCCATCATCGGGTCCTTGGCCGTCGCAGTGTTCGCGCTGCGGGGCGCGGCGCTGAACGAGCGGGGCCTGACGCTGGCGGCCAAGGGGGACTGGCGGGCAGCGGCGCAGAGCTTCGAGCAGGCGGCCAAGATAGATCCGGCGCTTACGCTCTATTGGCAGCAGGCAGCCTATGCCTACACGCGCGCCGACGACGAGGACTCGGCGCGGCCGCTGTGGCAGCGCGCTGTGCAGGATGACCCCTACTGGTCTGTGCTGCCCGCCAGCGTGGGCGTGCTGACCCACAATAAGCGCGATCTTGAGACGGCCCAAGCCCTCGCCGGAGACCGCAGCCATCTGTACGCGTTGAACGCCGGACTGCTCGCGGAGGACGCCGATGACCTGTCGGCGGCGCGGCTGGCCTACACGCAGGCTTTGAATCTGCGTCCAGCCAGCGCCGCGGCCCTGTTTTGGCAGCAGACCCCGCTGCGCCAGTCGTTTCTCAGCGACTGGCAGGCACTGCGCGAAGCGGAACCCTCGCCACTGACGCGAGGCCAGCAGGCCTTGGAGGCCGACGAACCGCAGCAAGCCATTGCGCATTTTGTGAAAGCATTAGAGGCGAACCCGGCCGAGAGCACGGCCTACGTGGGACTGGCCAGAGCCTATCAGGCCCTCGGCGACGAGGCTCGCGCCGAACAATACCGGCAGGCCGGTCTGCGAGTGCCGGTCACTAACCCTGAACAAACACTCGCTCTCGGTATCCTCACCGGTGATTGGGCCCTCACCCGCGGCGACCAGGCGGCAGCGGCGGAGGCGTACAGCCAGGTATTCAGCATCGTCAACGACTATACGGCCTTCGGACCGGGCACCTACGGCTATCCCCAGCGGTACTGGTACGTTTTCCGGCGAGCGGCCCTGCCGAGCGATCTCATTCCCCAGTTCGCCCGGGCGGATATCAGCGCGGAGATGGACGAGCGTTTCGCCTGGTTGGCCGAGTGGATGGCCGGCCAGGGCCAGCCCGACACGGCCTGCTTTATCGCGGCGCGAGTGCGGCGCGAGGCGCCCGTGTCGGAGAGCGGGGCGTATTGGGAGGAGAACTGCCGCTGACCCTGCGTCAGTCGTAGCGGCGCAGGCCGGCGCGCTGCAAGGCCAGCGCGACGACGAACTTGGGGTTATAGACGAGGTAGCGGCGCCAGAGCCGGCGCGGGTTGCTGACCAGGCGAAAGAGCCACTCCAGACCGCTGCGCCGCATCCAGCGCGGCGCCTGCCGCTGGCGCCCGGTGAAGAAGTCAAAGGCAGCGCCCACACCCACCAGCAGGGGCGCCTGCAAGCGAGACCGATACCGCGCCATCCACAGGTCTTGCTTAGGCGAGCCCAGCCCAACCCAAATCACCTGCGCGCCCGAACCGTTGATCCGGGCTATCAGCGCCGCCTCTTCAGAGGCACTCAACGCACGGAAGGGCGGCGCGTACGCGCCGGCGACGGGCAGGCCGGGAAAGCGCTGCTGGAACGTCGCGGCCAGTTCTTCGGCGACCCCGGGCTGGCCACCCAGATAGAACTGCGAGTAACCGCGCTGCGCGGAGACGGCGCTCAACGCCAACATCAGGTCGGGCCCGTAGACGCGACCCGCCGAGCGCCCGCCGAACCAGCGCAAGGCCCAGACAACGGGCAGGCCGTCCGGGGTGACCCAATCGGCGCTGTTGAGCGCCGCGCGCACGTCGGGGCGCTCGTGCCCCTGCATCAAGGTGAAGACGGGGCAGGTACAGGCATACGTCTGCCGGCCGGCGGCGATGGCGTTGTCCATTTCGGCCACGGCTGTGGGGAGATCGAAGGCGGAGACGCGAACGCCGAGGAGGTTCAGGCGCTTCATCCCGATCCTGTTTTCAGGACGCTCGTGTAGACACGCTCAGTCTGTTCAGCCAGGCGCGGCCAGGTATAGCGCGCCTCCACCTTGGCCCGACCGCGCTCCCCCATGGCCTGACGAAGAGCCGGCTGTTCCAGGAGACACACCAACCGCTCGGCTAGCGGGCCTGCCTGCTGCGGAACCAAGAAACCATCGCTCTCATCATCGATCACCGCCCGCACGGCCGCAATATCACCTCCGATCACGGGCTTGCCGAAACTCCAGGCTTCGGTGAAGACGCCGCCGAAACTCTCCTGGACGGAAGGAACACACAGTATGTCGCAGGCGGCCAGGGCGTCGGTTTTCGCCTGCAGCGTGACCGTATCCAGTTCCAAGAGGCGGTGGTCGTTAACGCGGGAAAACAAGCGGCGCGAAAAGTCGGTCCGTGGGCCAATAAAGACGAAACGAGTCTCCGGAACGCGCCGCCACACCGCCTCGGTTGCGGCAAGAAGCGCGGCCACACCTTTATAGGCGTATTTCTGTCCGAGGAAGAGTACGACTGGATCACTCTCCAAACCGTGCGCCCGGCGAAAGCTCGGGCCATCACCCGCACTCGCCAGTACCGGCCCCATGCCGGTGACGTGAACCCGGCGCTCATCCGCGCCAAGGCGCACGATCATGTCACGCTCTGCCGCGGTCAGCGCGATCACGGCGTCCGCCTGGCGGTATAAGGCCTGATAGTGCCGATGCAGCCAGGTACCCCAGCGCGGGTGATGGACGGGCGTGAGGACAAAGGGGATGTTTTTCGCCCGCGCTAGTTGATAGGACGCATAGCTGAGACCCTCGCGCCCAATACGGCAGTTGTGAATGAGGTCGGCCCGAGCCGCCCAGGGCTCGATTTCGGCTGCCAGCGCGGCCGCAATGCGCCGGATGGCCGGCCCCTGTGCCAGGTAATAGCCGAGCACCCACGGCGCGAGCCGGCCGCGCAGATCCAGCGGGATCGTGATTTGCTGGACCGGTATCCCATCCTGGCTGTACGCACAAGCCACGGT
This sequence comes from uncultured Anaerolineales bacterium, assembly GCA_964449185.1. Taxonomy (GTDB): domain Bacteria; phylum Chloroflexota; class Anaerolineae; order Anaerolineales; family UBA6663; genus CAYUYN01. The sequence continues at coordinate 13,040 of CAYUYN010000048.1, forward strand.
GGGAGCGTTGAGCGTGGTGCCCAGCAGCCAGTCGGTGCGGTTCGTGGTCCATTGGGTGACCACCTGCACCGGATGGCGCGGCGCCAGTTGTCGGGCGAGCTGATGCATCAGCAACTGTGCGCCGCCGATGGCCGGGGGGTACGATGTCAGGGTGAAGAGAATCTTCACCGGATGGCCTGATTGGTAGGGAACTGGTGTTGCAAACGCCAGTCATGCAATAAATCCGCAAAGCGTTGGGCTGTGACCTGCGCCGAATAGTGGGAATGTGCCAATTGACGGCCATTGTCGCCCAGCCGATGCCGTACCTCGGGATCAGCCGCCAGCGACCGGATTTTCGCGGCAACGCCCTCTAATGCGCTGAGGCAGTAGTGTTGTCCATCGAGGCCGCTGATGCCACGCGCCCCCCACGGCGTACTGACCACGGGCAGACCCCAGGCCAGGTATTGCAGCATTTTGACATTCATGCCACTGCCGGAGGTCATGGGATTGACGGCAATATCGGCCACTTGCAAATATGGGTCTGGATCACCGGGCCGCAGCCATGCGCCGTCCGTAGATGACTCAGCGAGACGGCGCGCCGCGCTGCCAGCCACGATGCAGCGAAAGCCTGACCCGAGCTGGCGGTTGAGATCCTGCACAAAAGCCGCCGCGGCCAGGTTGGGTGGATGGTGTGAGCCGGCAAATACAACGACAATCTTGTCGTGCAATCCGAGCTGACGCCGCCGCAGTTCACGCACTTCGGGCGTCAGGCTTACGTAGCGCGACAAGTCCAACCCGCGGGGTAAGACGTGCAGGCGGTCGGACGCGACACCATAGCGCTCACCCAGTGCCTGTGCATCCTCAGCCGTGATGGCAGCCGTGAAATCGGCCGCCCGGAGCACGCGGGCTTCACAGCGCTCGGCATAATCGGCAAGACGGCCTCCCAGCAACCCCCACCGCGTTCGCCACTCGGCCGCCAGTTGGAACTCGGCATTTTGAGCCACGTAAACCAAGGGTGCCCCAGGCTGCGCTTTAATCCGCATAGGGGTATAGCACCAGGGCATTTCCAGCAGGACCGCCGCCGCGTTCTGAAGGCTGGTCTGCAATGCCGCCCACGGACGTAATTCAAGCGTTCGGTGGGCCCACAGATAGGGAATATGGAGGGCTGCGCTTACCAGAAATAGCGCCACAGAGAGGCCATCGGTACGTCGATACTCGGTGTAACGGGGTGCTACCTCGCGCCGCGACGACCTGCCGAGGGCACGCAAGTCTGTTTTGCGGATCCCCAGCGAGAACTGCTCGACCTGGTAGCCCAGGCTGGCCAAGCCCGCGTTGACCGCTCGGATGACGACCTGCCCCCCGAGCTGCGGTGGATCGACGGCGAACGGCGTGATGTCCACCAAGCGGCCACGGGAATCGGCATCGGCACTGATCACCGCCTCATCATTTGCCATGGGTCATCACGTCGTCCGGCCAGTCGCCAGCGTAGCCGGCGGACCGCCAGGCCAAGCCGTCGATCGATGGCAAAGGCAATCAGCGCCACTGTTTTGGGACGAAGGGGATAGCGCTGAATGGCTCTAAGAAAGTGCCGCCGGGCCAAGGCGACTTGCCCCAAACGTAGATGGGTCTCGGCCACCAACTGTTCTAAGTTACTTTCGGCGGCAGCGTGCCAGGCGAGTGGCGCCCCGCCCTCCGTAAAGGCCCAATCCACAACTTGCCGGACCTCCTCCGTAAAGTCCAGCGCTCGCGTTTCAGTCTTGGACGCGGCATGCAAGCGATACGTCGCCCAGACTTCCGCGACATGTGCGAAGCGTAGGCCCGCCAGCCCCATGCGAACCCATAATTCATAGTCGAAAGCCAGGTGAAGGCGCTCGTTCAGACATCCGCCGACCCGCTCGAGCGCCTGGCACCGGAAGAACGCGGCCGGCTGCGGCACCAGGTTCGTCGCGCAGACCTGCTGCTGGACGCTATAGTCCCACGCTGACATGGTCCCCAAAGGCTGCCCGGCCGCATCGCTAAATTCTACATCGCCGTAGACGACGTCAACCTCCGGGTATTCAGAGAGGTATCGCACCGCGGCGGCGATGGCCCCAGGACGATAGGTATCGTCGGAATTCAGCCAGGCGAGAATCTCGCCGTGGGCGTGGCGCAGCCCCTTATTGATGGCCGACACCTGACCGGAATCGGGCTCGCTGACCCAATAGGCCAGGCGATCATTGTAGCGACGAATGATGTCGATGCTGCCGTCGGTGGAGCCGCCGTCGATGATGATGTATTCGAGGTTGGCATAGGCTTGATCGAGGACGGAGCGGATCGTCGCCTCGAGGTACGCCGCCTGATTGTACGAGGGGGTAATGATCGTAATCGACGGGGATGACATGCTCATAGGAGCGCCTGGCGCCGCGTTATTGCCTTTCCAAGACCCATTTAGCCTGCCGGATGTCATAGCGGCAAACCTTTGGTAGGTCGATGAACCCTAACCGCCGAACCACTGACGGAAGGCTACGTGCCAGCCGTACGGCGAAGAAGGACGCCAGCCGCCCATAAGGCCGGCCGCCGCACAGCACTAACGCTTGTTCCGCTTCGCGGGTGTACGCGGCCATATGTTTGGCCGTCTTCTGATCGGCGTGCATCCGAAACCCGCCCAGCACGGTATGCACGCCATACAAGTCGCTGTGCTGCATGAAAGCTGCCCACAGCGAGAAATCGCCGGCCAGGCGAAAGCGCGTATTGATGTGCCCACCCGCACGTTCCCAAAGTGACCGGCGCCAAAAGGTCGACTCCTGCTGGATCCAGTCATTGGCGTACCAAGAACAGCCCGGCAGGTTCTCCCCGCGCAGGAATCCGCGGCGAGTATAGCCTGGGCTGCGATAGCATCCAATCGCACGCCCGCGTTGGTCCCACACCAAGGGATACAGCGTCGTCAGCCATTCGATTTGCGGAAAAGTGGCAAAGAGCTCGCCGACCACCTGCAGGGCGCCGGGGACATATTTATCGTCGGAGTTGATCCAGGCCATGATCTCGCCGGTCGATCGGGCAAAGCCCATGTTGATCGCCTCGTATTGGCCGCCATCGGGCCCGCTGGCCCAGTACGCAAGGCGAGCCTCGTGCCGGCGGACTATTTCGACACTGCCGTCGTTCGAACCACCGTCCATGATTAAATACTCCAACCGAGGATAGTCCTGGTTGAGCACCGAGTGGATCGTTTCCCCCAGATACTGGGCTTGATTATAGGACGGCGTAACAATCGAGATCGAAGGAAGGTCAGGCATGGTTCTTCGCCGCAGCTCGCGCCTTGAACTCGGCCGCCGCCGCCGCATACCAGTTCAAGTAGTCATCCGTCTGCCGCGAGATGTCAAAGCGGCGCTTCGCCTTTTCGGCGCCATATCGACCGAAGGCCGCGCGCAGCCCATCGTCACCGAGCAGTCGCAGGATGGCGGCCGCCAGCGCAGCGGCGTCCCCCGCGGCCGTTAAGAATCCATCGCGGCCATCCTCAACTTGCTCGGGAATGCCCCCGACCGACGTCGCCACCACGGGAGTGCCACAGGCGAGGGCTTCGAGCACGGTATTGGGGAACGTATCAGCCCGGGCAGCGTGAACGTACACATCTGCCGCCTGGTAATAGCCGGCAACGACGGCAGGATCTTTTTGAAACTCCACAAACTGAACCTGCGCTACGCCGATTTGCTCCGCCGGACCGGCTTCCCCGAGCGCCACAAACCGGATCGGCCGATCGCGCACAGCTTCCGCGATGAGCGCAATCGCCTTGCGGATGGTTGTGAAGTCCTTCCACATGTTGACCACGATGCTGTTCGCGGTAAACAGCATGACCACCGCGTCAGCCGGGAGGCCCAGCCTGGCCCGTGCGGCCAGCTTGTCCGCCGGGAAAAATGTCGCCAGGTCGATACCGTTTGGGATCACTTTCGCCTCTACCACGGCGGAGGCGAGCATCGATTGCTGGACACGCGTGCGCAGCCACTCACAGGGGGTAGCGACGAAGAGGCGGCTCTGCGCATACAGGTCGCGTTTTACGCGCCAGTTTTCGGCGGTGGCATCGCGGGGGATGGCCGGGTAAATGCCAAGGTCTGGGCACTCACCGCACCCGATGCGCCACCGCTCGCAGGCGAACGAGTGGGCACAGTGGCCACTGACCAGCCAGGCATCGTGCAAGGTCAAGAAGACCGGCAACTGCCGGCTCAGGCGCGGGAGTGCCCTGAGATCGAAGTAGTCACCGTGCAGATTATGCGCGTGCAGTATATCGGGCCTGACCGGGGCCGTGCCTGGCAGATACCAGGCGCCGCGATAGCTCAACGCTTCGCGCCCCTGCCGCTCTGCGCGCCATCGCGACGGATCGGCGAGTAGTCGAGCGGCGCGCGACAGCCGCCCGCGGCCGCGAAAGCGACCCGCCCTCGCCCAATCGTCAACCCCCCACCATAGTTTCGTCCAGCTTAAGGGCCCTACCCCATTTTTGATTGAATAGACGTATGGTTCGGTGCCTGTCTGATGGCCAACTGCCAGCCAGGCCGCATGGCCCCGCTGCCGATACTGCCGGTGCAAGTTCATGGCAACGGCTTCGGCGCCTCCCGCGAAGTCATA
>CAYUYN010000049.1:0-17287 GCA_964449185.1 uncultured Anaerolineales bacterium
TGACCACCTGGGGCCCCAGCCCGCTGGTGGCCGAGTGCTCGGACATGTACCTGTCCAAGTACGCAAACCAATCGACCGGCTCCGGCAGGCGCAGCGTCTGGCCTGGCTGACACTACGGCGCCGAGTGGCGAAGGCAGTAGCCAGGTCGTGTTCTCGGCCAGCTTGCCACTACATAATGATTCGCCGGAGGACCAATAATATCGGCTTTCCTTAGAAGGATTGCGCCCATGCCCAAACGGCCACGCTTTCGTGATCTTGGCCTGACCACTGGCGAGTGGCCCACCGGACCCTTCAATGCCATTACCGACGTCTCGGGTGTCCGCGTCGGCCACGCGACGCTCCTTGAAGACGACGACACCATAAGAAATGCCATGGCCCCAATATACACAGTATCTTCAGCGCTCGTCCGCCTACGAGCCCCTCCATGCAGGAGACCACATACTTCTGGACGAGTCTGGCTTGAATCCTCACAGTGATCTTGACAGTAAAGACTGCGACTCTATAATGGGTTCGAGTGAACCGGCAGGCGCGATTTGTTGCGAGCTGTACGTTGCTTTACGTTTTGAACACTAGCGACGACCCCGTGGATGCTCTGGCGCGCTCGCCAAGATTGTTACTCACCCGTATCGGAATCATCTCATGACACCGCAGGACCCGATCTCGCTTGCTGGCTGGCGCCGCACCGTGGCAGAGACTTATGCTGCCATTCGGCAAATGGCGCCCAACGACCCCGACTGTGCCTGGCGCACTTTTCGAAGCGCGCGCGACGCTCTGTTTAAGACACACCCAGAAACACCCCTGACGCCGGATCAACATGCTCGCTTTGTTGGCCTCAGTTACTATCCTTACGACTCGGCCTGGCGGCTAACCGGCAGGCTGAATCGAGAGATCGGCCGAGCCACGTTCACTCTGGATTTTCCGACCGACGGCCGAATTCAATTTACGCGCATTGCCCAGGTTTCTTTTTCGGTGGGTGGCCAACCGGCATGTCTGAGCTTGCATTGGATCGAGGGGTATGGGGGTGGGCTTTTCCTGCCGTTTACCGACGCCACCAGCGGCCAGGAAACATACGGCGGCGGGCGCTACCTGTTTGACACGGTCAAAGGTGCGGATTTAGGCATGACGGAGACTGATGTCGTGCTCGACTTTAACTATGCCTATAATCCTTCATGCGCTTATGACGCGCGCTGGGTCTGCCCACTTTCGCCCCCAGAAAATAGCCTGCCGTTTCCAGTGCGCGCTGGCGAAATGCTTTTTCAGAGCTGAATCAGCTCGGGGTTCTGGTCGTCCAAACCGGCTGGATTGATTTCCGAGGTCTGAAACCCATCCGTTTGAATCCTTGTAAGGAGAGACAGGGCGATTTATGCCTGAAACCGAAGCAACACCCCCACGCACAACGCAGTTCACTTTGGTAGCGTCAGAAGTTGAGTTTCCCGTAGAGATGACCATCGCCCACGCAAAACTGTCACGGATCCGCGCGCTTCTGCGCGAATTGGAGAGCGTGGTCGTGGCTTTTTCGGGCGGTGTCGACTCGACGCTCGTGCTCAAAATCGCCGTCGACACATTGGGTCAACGGGCTATCGCTGTGACCGCCGTCTCTGCAAGTCTGCCGGCAGGGGAGCTCGAGGCGGCCGAGGCTGTCGCGCGTGGCCTGGGCACTCGGTTACACAAACTTGAAACAAGCGAGATTGATAATTCGGACTATCAGGCGAACACGGAGGCGCGCTGTTATTTTTGCAAGCGCGACGTGTACGCCGCGTTGAGCGGTTTTGCCCGCCAGCGGGGTATCCAGCATGTGGTCGATGGCCTGAACCTGGATGACCTGAGCGACCGCCGTCCCGGTCGCAAGGCAGCCGAGGAGGCCGGGGTGCGCAGCCCGCTGGCCGAGGTCGGCCTCTCGAAAGCTGAGGTGCGTGAGCTATCACGCGCATTCGGCTTGCCGACCTGGGACAAGCCATCCATGGCCTGCCTGTCATCCCGGATTCCATATGGCAGGCCGGTCACACGTCAAGCCCTGGCGCAGATTGACCGCGCCGAGCAGGTGGTCAGGGGGGTGGGTATTCGGCAGGTCCGTGTCCGACATCACGATGCGCTGGCACGGATCGAGATCGATCCGGCCGACTTCGCAATACTTCTTGCCCATCGCGAGCTGATTGTGCGAGCCCTGCGTGAGCTGGGATATGACGACGTTACCCTTGACCTGGCGGGCTATCGCACCGGCAGCCTGAATGAGGCGCGCAGATGAACGAGCCCGACCTGCGTGAGTTGCTGGGCGCCGTCCAGACCGGCGCGGTCTCACCGGACCAGGCCGTAGCCGCGCTGCGAAATTGGCCCTATGAAAATCTCGGTTATGCGCGGATCGATCATCACCGCAGCCTGCGCAAAGGATCGCCGGAAGTGGTGTTCTGTGAAGGCAAAACGCCCGAGCAGGCGGCCGAGATCTTTGCCCACTTGGCGGAACACGATGGACGGGCTATGGCCACCCGGGCGAGCCCGGCCCATGCCCGTGCGATCTACGAGCAGACGCCAGAAGCCCACTACCATGCTGAAGCCCGGGTCGTGATGTTGGGCCAGGCGGAGCTGTCGGCTGATGCGGCCTCGGCACTCGTGCTGGTCGCGACCGGCGGGACCGCTGACATTCCGGTGGCTGAAGAGGCCGCGCTGACGGCTGGGTTCAATGGCGGCCGGGTCACGCGTCTGTGGGATGTTGGGATTGCGGGTGTACACCGGCTGCTTGACGAAGGCCGGCTGTTGGCGGAGGCCGCCGTGATCATCGCGGTGGCCGGGATGGATGGCGCCCTCCCGGGCGTGATTGCTGGATTAGTGGCTTGTCCCGTAATTGCCGTACCGACCTCGATTGGCTATGGGACGGGCCTGGGCGGCGTTGCCGCGCTCATGAACATGCTGAACGCGTGCGCGCCGGGCGTTGGTGTTGTGAACATCGACAATGGCTTCGGTGCTGGCTACCTGGCTGCCTCAATTGTGCGTGGCTCGCAGGCCAGTCAGGTGCGCCAGTGAAGATCGCATATTTCGACTGTTTTGCCGGTGCCAGTGGCGACATGATCCTGGGAGCGTTGCTGGATGCGGGACTCGACCGGCAGGCGCTGTTGGCCCGGCTCGAGTGCTTAAAGCTTCCGAATTGGACGCTCGACATTCAGCCAGTGACCAAAAATGGCCTCGCCGCGACGGCCGTTACCGTTACCCAGGCAGGTCCAAGTTCTCAACGGACATTGGCCGAGATCAATGCGCTAATCCAGTCCAGCGCACTGCCACCCGCCGAAAAGACCGTGTCGGCCCGCATTTTCCAGCGGCTGGCGGAGGCAGAAGCCCAGGTGCATGGCAGCACAATATCGGAGGTTCATTTCCACGAGGTCGGCGCGGTGGACGCGATTGTCGATATCGTCGGCGCGGCTTGCGCAATAAGCCTGCTTGGAATTGAGTCAGTGCAGGTGTCGCCGCTGCCATTGGGCCGCGGCTTCACTCGCTCCGAGCATGGGACGCTGCCATTGCCGGCGCCAGCCGTGGTCGAGCTGCTGCGCGGCGTGCCGGTGACCGGCGCAGCTGCCCCTGGCGAAACGGTAACGCCGACGGGCGCTGCCATCCTGGTCACGGTAGCCTCCGGCTTTGGGCCAATCCCAGCGATGCAGCTTGAGCAGATCGGCTATGGTGCTGGCAGCCGTAATGCGGATTATCCAAATGTCCTGCGTGTGTTGATCGGTGAAGCGGAGGCGGGTGTCAACCGCGAGACGTTGCTCGAGCTGGCGACCAACATTGACGACCTGAATCCCCAGCTCTTCGAGCATGTGTTTGCTCGGCTATTCGCCGCGGGCGCGCTCGACGTCTGGCTGTTGCCGGCGCAGATGAAGAAGGGCCGGCCGGGCAGTGTGCTCACCGTGCTGTGCCGGCCCGAACACGAGGCGGTGCTGAGTGACATTATTTTTCGTGAAACGACGACGCTGGGGCTGCGGCGCCAGCTGGTTGAACGCTGCTCGCTGGCCCGCGAGGTCCGCGCGGTGAATACCCGCTTCGGCACGGCCCGCGTCAAGATCGCCGTCCTGGATGGGGGCGTATTGCGGGCGATGCCTGAGTACGAAGATTGCCGCCTGCTGGCTGAGCGCACCGGAGTGCCTCTTCGAGAGATCTTCGCCGAGGTGGAACAGGCGGCGCTTGGCCAACTAACTGGTCTCAAATATGATCCAAGTGACGAAACCGTGAATCTGGCGCGCTAGCCGGCCCGCGTGGCCAGCCATGGCAAGACATCTTGGCTGCGCTCAGAGCGTTTTCGTTAGCCGGAGCCTGCTGACCCGTTTTACGCCTGAGTGTTGGCACAGCCTACCATACGAATTTCTTCGCCGATGGCGGCGTGCAGCCGTACACCTGGTCGATTGTCTCGGGTCAGCTTCCACCGGGTCTAAGGCTGGCTGCGTCGCCACCCGCTGGGCTCTCCGGCACACCGACGACGGCGGGAACATTCACCTTCACGGTTGCAGTAACAGACGGGGCGGGGACACGGACGACCGAGCCGGGCAGCATCACCGTGAACTGACCGGCTTGCGCTCGGAGTGGGCCATTCATCGCCCCGCCGGTGCCAGTCGCGGTGCGCTCAACCTGCTTCACGCTTCACGGATTCGTGTGAACGCCAGTTCCGCGGCCTTCACCGTGAAATCCAGCTCGTGCTCGCCATGCCTCGTCGACATGAATCCGGCCTCGAACTGTGACGGCGGGAGATACACGCCGCCTTCTAACATCTCTCGGAAGAACGCGCCAAACGTTTTCGTGTCGGCGGTTTTGGCGGTGGCCCAGTTGATGACCGGCTGATCGGTGAAGAATAGGGTGAACATCGTCCCTACGCACTGAATGACGATAGGCACGCCGGCTTTTTCCGCCGCCGCGCTCAAGCCAGCCGCCAGTCTGGCTGTGTGGCCTGCAATCGCCTCCCAGATTTCGGGCTTTTGCAGTTCCTTCAGCGTTACGATCCCGGCCGTCATTGTTATGGGGTTGCCCGATAGCGTCCCAGCCTGATACACCGGCCCGGCGGGCGCGACCATCTGCATCACATCGCGACGGCCCCCATACGCGCCCACCGGCAATCCGCCGCCGATCACTTTGCCCAGCGTGGTCAGATCAGGCTTGATGTCGTAAAGCGCCTGTGCGCCGCCCGGGTGAACGCGGAAGCCGGTCATGACTTCGTCGAAGATGAGCAGTGCGCCGTGGGCCGCCGTGATATCACGCAGACCGCCTAGAAAGCCAGCGACCGGCGGCACGACGCCCATGTTCCCCGCGACCGGCTCGACGATGATCGCCGCAATCTGGTTTGCGTATTTTTCAAAGAGTTGTTCGACGACAACCAGATCGTTGAAGGGGGCGACGAGTGTATCGGCCACGGTCGACGGGGGCACGCCGGGCGAATCGGGCAGGCTGAGCGTTGCCACCCCAGAACCCGCCTGCACCAAAAGCAGATCGGCATGGCCATGATAGCAGCCCTCAAACTTGATGATCTTATTCCGGCCCGTGAAGGCGCGCGCCAGCCGCAACGCGCTCATCGTCGCTTCAGTGCCCGAGTTGACGAAGCGGATCATCTCAATGTTCGGCAAAAACTGCTGAATAAGTTTGGCCAATTCCAGCTCAAGCGGGCTGGGTGCGCCGTAGCTCGTGCCGCGCGCCGCGGCATCGGCAATGGCCCGCACGATGCCCGGGTGTGCGTGCCCCAGGATTAATGGTCCCCACGATAGGAGGTAATCCACGAACCGGTTGCCATCCACATCGAACAGGTAGGCGCCCTCGCCCCGCTCGATGAAAAGAGGCAGCCCGCCCACCGCGCGAAAGGCGCGCACGGGGGAGTCGACGCCACCGGGGAGGAGGGCCTGAGCTTGGGCGAAAAGTTCGATAGAGCGCCGATGGTTGAGCATTGTTGGCCTAAATTCTAGATCTAGAAACTTCAGGCCGCCTGCGCGGCGGCGACCGGCTTGTCCGCCGGCTGGGGCTGGGTTGCAAACCAGAAGCCCAGGAACATCAGCGCGGCTCCCAGCAGTTCGCTGACGTACAGCCAGTCGCCCAGGCCCAGCCGGATGAAGGTTCCGGCGCTGGCGGGCAACAGCGCGCCGGCCGCGATAATGACGCTGCCCACCACGCGATTGAGCAGGACGCGCTTGCGAAAGAACAGCCAGGCGCTCCACAGCGCGCCGCCCACCAAGGTCAGGGTCCCGTAGATATTAAGCAGGATCGTCAGCAGAATCATCGGGCCCGTTCGGTCCAGGACTGCCTTGTACTGGCTGGACACCGGAACGCCCGCCTGGAAGGCCGTTGCGTGAACGGGTGCCAGGAACACGGCAACGGCGGCCAGCACGGAAGCGACGAGCAGCACGCCCGTGAGAATGTTGGCCGCGCCCGGTTTGCGAATCAGCAAGTAAACGGTCCCTTGTCCGAGCCAGGCCGCCGTCAGCATCGCTCCGGCCAGGTACCATAGCCTGAGCAGCACTGGGCTCCAGCTTACCGCCAGGTAGGCTTCTGCAAACGTTCCCAACGCGTACAGCGTCAGGCCGATCCCCCACAACAACAGGTGGGGGCGCCGGTGGCGCTGGAAATAGCGGCTGAACACCGCCGCGGCAAACAAGACCGTGATCGTCGTCGAAACAACGGGCAGCCAATGTAGTGCGTCCATCACTCAGCCTCCTATTTCAATGCGCCGGTCAGACACCTGGCCGGCCTCCCGCTCCGGATCCAATAGGAACTTCACCGCCGCCTCTGCGGCCTGCTCGCCCGAATGGATGCAGTCGGGTAGCCCGATGCCGCGGTAAGCGCTGCCGGCCACGAACAGCCCAGGCAACGCGGTCAAGCGCTGCTCAATGGTCGCCAGCCGGGCCAGGTGGCCGAGCGTGTATTGTGGCATGGCCTTAGGCCAGCGGAAGATGCGGTGCAGCGTTGGCGCCGCGGTAATGCCCAGCGTGCGCCGCAGTTCAGCCCGCAGCAGTTTGAGCAAATCGTCATCCGTTCCGTCCAACGCCTCCTCTTGCCCGGCGCGGCCAATGAAGCCACGGATTAACCCGAAGCCCTGTGGCGCACGCTGCGGAAACTTCGCGGAGGTCCAGGTGCAGGCCAGGATGGGCTGGTTCTCGGCGCGCGGGATGATGTAACCGTAGCCGTCCAGAGGGCGTGGAATGTCGGCCAGCGGATAGGCGACCGAGACCGTGGCGGTGGAAACATAGGGGATGGCGTGCAAGGCCGCCGCGGCGCGAGAATCGATACCGGAGATGAGTTCGGCGGTGACGAACGCGGGTGTCGCGAAGATAACGGCTTGAGCGGTCAGCCGTTCGTCATTCTCCAACACGACCGCGTAGCCTGCTGAGGCCGCCTCGACCCGGGTCGCGCGTCGCCCTAAGCGAACGTCTATGCTGCTCAACCGCCGCGCCAATGCCTCCACAATCTCCGCTAGACCCGTGGCAGGCGTCACGAAGGCCGGCCAACGTTTGGCATCGGGCTTTGCCGCCAGCATCTTCGCCCGCGCCGCCAACACACCTTTGATCAATCCGCCATGTTCGAGTTCGGCCCGGCGCAGTTGGGGGAAAGTGGCCGCCAGGCTCAACTGCTCGCCGTCGCCCGCGTAGATGCCGCCCATCAAGGGCTCGATCAGCCGGTCGTATAGTTCGCGCCCCAGCCGCCGCTCCACAAACGCGGCCAACGACTCGTCCCCGTTGGCGGCGCGCGGCGGTAGGACGTAATCCAATGCCATGCGCAGTTTACCCACGGGTGAGATCAGGCGGGTTTTCACCATCGGACCGAGCCGTGTGGGAATCAGGCCCGTCAAGCCCTCAGGTAACTCGTGCAGGCGCTGGCCGCGCATGATGTACGTGCGCCGGATTTTTGTGTTGGTGCCCTGCAGGCGGCCCTCGAGGCCGAGCTCCTGGCACAGGCCCACACCGCGCGGCTTCAGCGAGAGAAATGAATCCGGCCCGCCTTCAATCAAAAAGCCATCCACCCGCTCGGTGACGATCTTGCCGCCCAGGCGCGCCTCGCCTTCGACCACGCTCACGGCCAGATCCGGCGCCGTCTGCGCGAGCCGGTAGGCGGCCGCCAATCCAGCGATGCCGCCGCCCACGATCACAACGCGTTTCACAGCCAGCCCGCTTCCTGCACGGTTTCCCGCACCATGCCAGCCAGGCCTGCAATCATCGCCGTAGCCGTGTTCAACATTTCGATACGCTCCAGTTGCACACCCAACGCCTCCGATTGCTGCGGGAACACAATATCCACGTCGTACAGAATCTCGACGTGCTCACACACGAAGCCGATCGGCGCGATGAGCACGTTCCGCTGGCCCTCCCCGGCCAGCCGGGCGATCACCGCGCCTGCGTCCGGCCCTAGCCGGGGGTCAGGCGTCATGGCCGCGGATTGAAAGGCAAATTCATGCGGGTGCGGGCCAAGCCGCGCCATTAGCGCGGTGACTGTGGCCTGCAATTCGTCTGGATACGGGTCATGCCATTCGAGAATGCGCTGCGGCAATCTGTGCGCGGTGAAGATGATCGGAACGCTGGCGCGCATGCCGGCGAGGAATTTACCCAGGGCAGCGCGGACCCTCTCAGCCAGCGCGTCTAGGTAGCCGGGGAGCAGGTGCCAGCGCTCGACGCGGGCGACCTCGACGGGTGAGCGCGCCTCGTCAACTTTCTTGTAGTACGCGCCTACGCTCAGACGCGAATAGTGCGGGGCCATCACCAACCCAACCGCCCGGGTGATGCCCATCTGCCCCATCGCCGCCAAGCTGTTTTTGATGTACGGTCGCCAGTGGCGCATGCCCACGCACGCTTTGAAATCAGCCCGGTCGCAGTTCAAGGCCGCTTCCAGCGCCTGGGCCTGCGCCTGCGTGCGCTCCAGGATCGGCGAGCGCCCATCGATCTCGCGGTAGCGCTCGCGTACCTCGTGGATGATGGCCGGCGCCGTCGGCCGGTAGCCGCGCACGTCCAGCAGGTACGGCTCCACCTCGTCCAGGTTATCCGGCCCCCCGCAAGCCATCACCAACACGCCGATCATAGGTGCGGCGCCGGCCAGCGCCGGATGATCTCGACAAAGGGCGGCTGCGGCTTGCGCCTGGGGTTGAAGGGATACCAGCCGATCTCGCCACGCACCGCCTGCTCTTTTAGCTCCGTAGAGCCCCAGATCAGCGAGGCGCCCGCCGCCCCCATCAGCGCCGAGCCCCAGTCCCACGCCACCATCAGCGACGCCCCGATCAACACGACGCCAGCGCTCATCACGTACGGCCACCACAGGTAGCCGAAGTAAAACTCCCCCCGGATCACCCACACGAAGCCCAGCCCGATGATCAGCAGCGTGGCCACGCCCAGCCCCAAGCCAAAAAAGTTCATCGCGCCTGCTCCGCCTGGGCCTTGAGCCCCTCCAGCCGCACCGGGTGCCCGGCCGGCTCGCGATCCAGCCAATCAATCGTCGTGGCCGAGGGATGTTCCGCCAGCAGGCGGGCGTGACGCGGGTTGCGCGGGTTGGCCGGCGCGTGCCCGTGCGCCACGCGCTGGTGCTGGCGGTAGAACTCCAGCGCGTCAAACAGCAGCGTCATCCCCACGATGCCCAGCGTGCCGGAGATGAAGAGACTATGCGTCAGCAGCGCGCCCGCTTCCAGCGCCAGGCCCAGCGCCGCCGCAATGCTGGCGGGCACCCACAGCGCCCGCGAGGCGGCCTCGATCTTGCGCACCCCCACGTGGCCGAACCAGATGCTGAGGAACGTCGCCGCCGCGGCCACTGGGCCGATCCAGTCCAGGCTCATGCCACCTCCCGCACGGTGTACTCGTGCACCATCTCCACCACCGCCCTCACGTTCTCCACCGGCGTCTCCGGCAAGATGCCGTGGCCCAGGTTGAAGATGTGCCCCGGCCGCCCCCCGGCCTGTTCCAGCACCCGCCACACGCGCCGCTCCAGCTCCGGCCGCGGTGCGAAGAGCGCGGCCGGGTCCAGGTTACCCGGCACCGCGCGGTCCGCGCCCACCTGCTCCCAGCCCCAGTCCAGCGGCGTGCGCCAGTCCAGGCCGATCACGTTGCCCCCGGCTTGCTTCATCAAGGGCCGCAGGTTGGCGGTGTCGGTGCCGAAATGGATGACCGGCACGCCGGTCGCGGCCAGGCTGCGCAGAACCCACTGTGAATGCGGCAGGACGTATTCCCTGTAATCTTCGGGGCTCAGCGCCCCCGCCCAGCTATCAAACAGCTGGATGGACTGCGCCCCGGCCCGCACCTGCGCCGCCAGGTAATCGGCGATCACCTGGGCCAGCTTGCCCAGCAGCGCGTGCCAGGTCTCTGGGTCGCCATACATCAGCCGCTTGGCCCGCAGGAAGTTGCGCGACGAGCCGCCCGCGATCAGGTAGCAGGCCAGGGTGAACGGCGCGCCGGCAAAGCCGATCAGCGGCGTTTGGCCGTCCAGCTCGCGGCGCGCCAGGCGCACCGCCGCAAGCACGTGGCCCAGGCCCACCTCGGCCTCCACCGGGCGCAGCGCGGCCACGTCGGCGGCGGCGCGGATGGGGTTGTGGATCACAGGCCCCTCGCCGGCCGCGAACTCCAGTTGGATGCCCATCGGGATAAGCGGCAGCAGGATGTCGGCAAACAGGAAGGTGGCGTCCACGCCCAGCGCGCGCACCGGCTGGAGCGTCACCTCCGCTGCCAGTTCGGGCTGGGCGCAAATTTCCAGCAGGCTGTGCCGGGCGCGGATGGCGCGGTACTCCGGCATGTAGCGGCCGGCCTGGCGCATGAACCACACGGGCGTCCGGTCCACCGGCAGGCGGCGGCAGGCGCGCAGGAAACGGTCGTTCATTGGCATAGCGCCAGGGTTTCCTCCGCCGGGTGATAGATGGCGGTGTGCAGGGGCGTGTCGCGCAGGGTGTATTGCCGGCCGTCGGTCGAGCGCAGCTCGTTCACCAGGTCGGAGAAGCGCGCCAGGTCATCCATCTCATACACCACCACGAACTCCTGGTCCTGCACCCCGAACGAATACAGCAAGAGCTGGCTGATGTCTTCGTATTGCTTGCCGATGCGGATGTGCTCGTTCATCATGCCCTGGCGCGATTCGCGCCCCAGCAGATACCACTCGGTGGTCTTGACGAACGGGTAGATCACCAGGTAGCGCCGCCGCGTCTCGGCGAAGGGGTCAATCTCCTGATTGGAGCGGGTCTTGGTGTATTGCGATGGCCGGGTGAAGCCCCACAGCGCGTGTACCTGCTTCAGGTAGGGCCGGTGCGGGTTGTTGGCGCGGGCGTAGCACTCAAAGAAGCGAGCGGTGGCCGCCGGCTCCGCCACCGGCAGCGCCGTCCACGAGATCAGGTCCACGCCGCTCTCCGTCGGCTGGTAAAGCTGCACGCTGGTCGCCGCCGAACGCAGGCCGGCCAGCCAGTCGCGGCCCAGCTCGGCCCGCGCGGCGGCCGAGAGCGCCCAGTAAGCGTCGGTGAACGCGTGCAGGGCGAAGTGGTTGAGCGTGCGTCTGGTCTCTTCGGGCATCGGGTCCTCTAGTTGGGCTGATAGACGCAGGCCGGATCGGATTCGAGGTAATCACCAGTGATGGCGTAGGCACGCCCGCGCTGCCCGCCGCACACCTCGCGATAGCCGCAAACGCCGCATTTGCCTTTGAGCGCGGCCGGGTCACGCAGCGCTTTGAAGAGCGGGTGGTGGCGATAGACGTCTACCACGTCGGCCGAGCGGACGTTTCCGGCCGAGACGGGCAGGAAGCCGGAGGGCATGATCTCGCCCAGGTGCGAGATGAATAGGAAGCCGCGCCCGTCGTTGACGCCTTTGACCGGCCGGTTGAGCCCGTCCGCATATTGGAAGCCCGCGCCCTGAAAGGCAACGGGCTCAGCGGCGCCGCCACCGGCAGTGGGCTCGGCCCGGCGGCGCTCAATTGCCACGCGGCGATACATCGGCGCGGCGGTGGCCTTGATGTCGAAAGTGCCGCGCTGGGATAGGTCGTAGAGCCAGTTGAAAACGCGCTCGTGCTCTTCCGGCGAGATCATGTCGGCCAATTGGCCGCGCCCGGTGGGCACCAGGAAGAACACGCTCCACTGCACCGCCCCCACCTCTTCGACAAACTTCACCATCTCGGGCAGCAGGTGGACGTTGTGGCGGGTGACCGTGGTGTTGATTTGCGCGCTCAGGCCAACCGCCTGGGCCTTGCGCAGAATCTGCATCGTGCGCTCCCAGGAGCCGGGCACCTGCCGGAAGGCATCGTGGACGGCAGGCGAGGGCGCGTCCAGGCTGAGGGCAATCCGGCGCACACCCGCCTCCATCGCCTGCTTCAGCCGCTCGACGGTGGGCAGTGCGGTCGCGGTGGGGGTGAGCGAAGCCCGCAATCCCAGCTCGGTCGCGCGGCGAATCAAGTCGAAGAGATCGCGGCGCATCATGGGATCGCCGCCGGTGAAGACCACGATCGGGCTGCCAAATTCCTGGAAGCGTTCGAGCAGGCGGTAGCCCTCTGCGGTCGTCAGTTCGTTCGGGTCACGGGTGTGCTGGGCGTCGGCCCGGCAGTGCACACAAGCGAAAGCGCAGGCACGGGTGACTTCCCAGGCAATAGCGAACGGCGCCCGATCGAAGTCGGCCTCCAGCATGTGCCGATCGTGCAGCTGCCGCTCGGCGGCGGCGCGGGGAGCCAGGTTTACTTGAGCCATTGGGCAGCGTCCTTGGCGTGATAGGTGATGCTCAGGTCGACGCCGGCGCGCTTGATGCCGGTGAGCACTTCCAGCGCGGCGCGCCTCTCATCCAGCCAGCCGTTAGCCGCGGCGGCTTTGATCATGGCGTACTCGCCGCTGACGTTATAGGCCGCCAGCGGCAGCTCGGGGAAGTGGTCGTGCACCTGGCGGATAATGTCGAGGTAGGCCAGCGCCGGCTTCACCATGAGCATGTCGGCGCCCTCGGCCACGTCCAGCGCGGTCTCGCGCAGCGCCTCGCGGGCGTTGGCCGGGTCCACCTGGTGCGAGCCGCGGTCGCCGAATTTGGGCGCGCCCTGGACGGCCTCGCGGAATGGGCCGTAGAAGCCCAAGGCATACTTCGTGGAGTACGATAGGATCGGCAGGTGCTCGAAGCCGGCCGCGTCGAGCCCGGCGCGGATGGCGGCCGCCATGCCGTCCAGCATGCCCGAGGGCGCCACGATGTCCGCCCCGGCCTCAACGTGCGACACCGCCACCTTCGCCAGCACCTCCAGCGTCTCTTCGTTGAGCACGTAGCCCTCCGGTAGGTGCGGGTGCGGCCGGGCGCCGTTGCCGGTGTTGAGCAGGCCGCAGTGGCCGTGATCGGTGTATTCGCATAGGCATACGTCGGTCATCACCAGCATCTCCGGCACGGTGCCTTTGATCGCCCACGTCGCTTGCTGGACGATGCCATCCGGCGCGAAGTTTTCCTGCCCGACGGGTCTTTGTGGGCGGGCAGGCCGAACAGCAAAACTGCCGGAATGCCAAGTGCGGCCATCGACTGGACCTCAGGCCCTAGCAGATCGGGCGACCATTGGAACATGCCGGGCATGGATTTAATTTCGTTCTTTACCCCGTGCCCATGCGTGATGAAGAGTGGGTAGATCAAGTCGTCGGGCGCCAGATGAGTTTCACGCACCAGTGTGCGGAGCTGAGGGTTAAGGCGCAGGCGGCGCGGGCGCGCGAGGGGGAAGCGAGCCGGGCCGCCCTCCGCTCGCGTTAATTTCACAAGGAGCGCTTCGGTTGCCATCAATTCTCCTTCGATTGCATTTCAGGCCGTGCAAAATAGTCGGCCAGCGCCGCAATAAGGCCATCCACAGTGTATCGGCTGGCGATCACGTCGACCGGCAGGCCGACATCCCGGGCGGTTTGCGCGGTTACGGGTCCGATGCACGCGATAGCGACTGTGCCAACGGACGGCATGGGCAGGCCGTCAGGTCCCCTCCGGCGCAATCCGGTCACGCCGATATTCCCCGGGCTACCCCCAACGAGCGTGACAAAATTACGCACGGTGGATGAACTGGTAAACGTAATCGCATCAACCCCACGCCGCAGTTCAGCGAGTCCCTGCGGATCGGGCAGGGCGGGCAGGGTGCGGTAGGCCGCGATCTCGTGGACAATAGCGCCGCGTTGACCGAGCTCGTCGGCCAGGACTTCGCGACCAACCTCGGCGCGGGGCAGCAGAATCCTCTTGCCGTCCACTTTGCCAATGCCTGCCACGAGCGCTTCGGCGACATACTCGTCGGGGATAAACTCGGCCTGCACCCCCCGCTGGTGAAGCGCCTGCGCAGTTGCCGGGCCAATAGCGGCGAATTTGCCTGTGAAACCTGGTGGATCGGCGAGGCCCGTCGAGGCCAGGCGGCTCCAAAATGCGTTGACCCCGTTGACGCTGGTGAAGATGACCCAGTGATATTGATCCAGATGCCGGAGCGCGTCATCCAGCGCCGCGTCATCGCCCATTGGCGCAATCTCAATAGTGGGGAAGAGAATCGGCTCAGCGCCGAGGGCGGCGAGTTTGTCGCATAGGGTCGTGGCCTGCCGGCGCGGACGCGTCACGAGGATGCGCCGGCTGGCGAGCGATTGGTGATGAGAGAGTGGGCCAGTCATGCCAGTAAACCGCCAGCCCCCTGCGCGAGGGCTTGGTGCGCGAGTTCCGCGCCGAGGGCATACGGATCACTGCCTGTGCCGGACACGTGGACCAGGCGCTGACCGTCGCGGGCAGCGACGAGACCGGTCAGAGCGATGAGAAGATCGGGAGTGAAAACGGCGTAGGCGGCGATGGGCGCTGAACAGCCGCCGCCGAGGGCGCTTAGAAAAGCGCGTTCGGCGGTCACGGCGGCGCGGGTCGCGGAATGGTCAAGCGGGCGGAGTAATTCAAGCACGGCCGTGTCGTCGGCACGGCACGGCACCGCCAGGGCACCCTGTCCAGGCGCGGGCAGCATCACCTCCAGGGGGAGATATTCGGTAATGTTTTCGTGCAGGCCCAGCCGCAAGACGCCGGCCGCCGCCAGCACGATGGCGTCGTATTCGCCATTGATCGCTTTGCGAATGCGGGTGTCGACATTGCCTCGCAGGGGAAGCACGGTGAGGCCAGGGCGGGCAGCGAGCAGTTGGCTGGAACGGCGCAGGCTGGAGGTGCCCACCCGCGCGCCTGACGCGAGAGCGGCGAGCGGAAAGCCACTAACGGAAATCAACACGTCGCGAGCATCGTCGCGGGCCACAATAGCGCCAAGGCCCAGGCCAGGCGCGTCGTTTATCGGCAAATCCTTGAGCGAGTGGACGGCCAGATCGATTTCCCCGATCCGCAAGGCGTTTTCGAGCTCTTCGGTGAACACGCCCTGGCCGCCGATTTCCGGCAAAGGGTTGTCAAGGAGGCGATCACCAGAGGTGGTGAAAGATTTCAATCGGAGCTCCACCGCCGGCCAGGCCTGGCGCAAAGCGGCGCACACCCAGCCGGTCTGGCGGCGGGCCAGGGCCGAGCCGCGTGTGCCCACAGTGAGGCAGTTGGATAGAACGGGCATCGGCAGTTCAAACGTCCAGCGCGAAAAGATAGCGGGCCGCGGCGGCATATTCGGCCGTCTGCCCCTGGCTGGCCTCGGCCTTCAAGCGCAGGGTGGGGTCGTGCAGCAGCTTGTTGACCAGCGCTTCGGTCATCGTCTCAATCTGGCGCCGCTCGGCCTCGCCGAGCTGCGGCAGGCGGCGGAGAGTCTTCTCCACCTCGGCGCGACGAATGGCCTCGGCCTTCGCGCGCAGACCGGCTATCAGGGGCGCGACCTCGAGGGTGCCGAACCAATCCAGGAAGGCGCGTGTTTCTTCGGCGACAATGGCCTCAACACGCGGCACTTCCTGCTGGCGCTCAGCCAGTGCGCCGTTGAGGTGCGCCTCGAGGTCGTCGATGTCGTAATAATGCGTGTTCGGCAGGCGACCAACGTCCGGGTCAACGTCCCGCGGCACGGCGATGTCAATCAATACCAGCGGGCGCGCGGGCCGCGCGGCGAGGGCAGCCCGCGCCAGGTCAGGGGTGATTACAAACTGTGAGGCGCCGGTGGAAGTCAGGGCAATGTCGGCCGCCGCCAGCGCCTCGCCCAACTGCTCGAAGGTAAGGACGCGTGCGCCCCAACGCTCGGCGAGCTGCACTGCCCGCGCGCGCGTGCGGTTGACGACGGTGATTTGAGACGCGCCTCGGTTGCGCAGCGCTTCGACGGCCGATTCGGCCATCTCCCCCGCGCCCACAACGAGTACCTGCCGGGCAGCCAAGGAGCCAACGACCTTCTCGGCCATTTTCACCGCCACGGAGCTGATCGTGGCAGCGTCACGGCTGATAGCCGTTTCCGCCCGTGCGCGTTTACCGGCATGGATGGCCGCCCGAAACAGCGCCGACAGCACTGGTCCTGCAGCTCCTTGTCGAAGGGCAACCGAGTAGGCTTCGGCGACCTGGCCAAGGATTTGGGGCTCGCCCAGGATCATCGAATCCAGTCCGGCGGCCACGCGGCTCAAGTGCTCAACGGCGGCCCTCCCGATCAGGCGGTAAAACCTATCGTCCAAATTTTCGGCGGCTAGCCCACGTGTTTCGGCCAAAAAACTCAATAGTGGGCCAAACAACGCCTCCCTCTCCTCTGGGTCAACGTCCAGTCGCACTTCGGCGCTGGGTACGGTGGCGTAGAGCTCCAGTCGGTTGCACGTTGAGAGAATCACCAGTTCGGTGGCGCCGGCCGGGCGCGCAGCCTGCCGACAAAAGTGGGCCAGGGCGGCTTCGAGAGCCGGGGCCGAGTAATTTAGGCGCTCGCGCATTTCGACTGGCGCGATATGATGGCTCAGCCCGAGGCAGAGTATTCGCATGGTGGTCAATTACTTCTTTGCTCGGTCGTAGGTGTCGGCGACGGCCAGTTGAACAGCGTTGAGCATGGTGTTGATGCGGCGCAAGAGGCGCAGATTGGCCCCCGGACGGATGTTCGCCAATTCCGGCAAATTGAGGGCCGACTCAACCAGTAAGTCGCGGAAAAAGAGCATGGCCTGAAGAGCCTCGACCAACGGCAGGCCCAGCGCCAGCGCGCTCTCGGCATGGTCGCGGCCGATGGCCTCCGCCTGTTGTAAGAGGTCGTCGCCGCCCGCGCTTATGGAGATATACTGAAGCATTAAACCCAGCAACCGCCGACCCAACTGACGTTTATGCTCTCGATCTTTCTCGTTGAAAACAGTCAGCCAATGTTCATTCCGGTGACTTACAATTTCTTTGCGGGTTTGCATGAGGGCGCCGTCTGCCCAGAGTTGCTCCAGGCCAGAAACCACCTTTAGAGCGGTTGCCTAACGGGTGTAAGGCAGAATTCAGGTAAACTGGTGCGCATG
>CAYUYN010000050.1:0-17033 GCA_964449185.1 uncultured Anaerolineales bacterium
ATCGAGGCGATGCTGGTTTTCATGGGACTCCTTTGTGGCAGGTCAATTTTGGCGCGGGCCGGTCTGCCGTGCGGCGGGCCGGTCCTCACCCTCACCCCGGCCCTCCGCTGGCGCTCCTGCGGTCCTGGCCGCGAAAACCAAAGGCGCGGGCCAGGAGAGGGAGAGGGAGCAGGCCCCCTGCATGCCCGAAGCCGACACGAGGCGTGAAAACGCCCTGGGTTGGGCCCTTACGAGTGCGCGACGGCCTGGGGCGCCACCTGGCGCAGGCGGGCCGCGGCGCCCTGCGCGCTGCGGGCCTGCGCCAGTGAAGGCGCCTCGGCCGCGTAGCGCGCCACCAGGTAAACACTGGTCAACACGCCAATAGCTTCGCGCTCCTGGGGCACGGCGCCGGCCAGCACCTCCCCATAAGCGCGCGGAGTTTGCCCCGCGGCGCGCGGCAGGCTGGCCGACTGCGCCCATTCTAACATGGCTTGGTAGGCGCGGCGCACTATCAGCCGCGCGTCGTCGGGCGCGCCGGCCAGGGGCAGGTAGCGGCTGGGCACGGCGGCGGGCCGGCGCCGGCGCTGGAACAGGTTGCGGAGCTGCGTCCACAGCAGTTGCATGGAAAATACGCTGTCGCGCGTCTCGTCTTCGCTGAGCGCGCTCAGCCGGCCCAAGCGGCGCACGGCCAGCCAGAAGATGACGACGGCCACCGCCAGGAAGAAAAACACGGTGCCCCAACGGCCCGAGGCCTGCACCACTGGCGAGTTGATGAACTGCTCGAACTGTTCTTCGGTGAATAGCTTGGGCAGCCGGTCGCCCAGCAGCCGGCTGAGGCCGCCAATGATCCCCCACACCAGCGCGCCCACGCGCTGCAGCGCGTCCAGCAGCGCCCGGATGACGCCGGCCAGCCGGGGCAGGATGGGCGCCAATAGGCTAAAGATGATCAGGAAGATCGGGGCGATGATGACGGCAAAGCCCAGGGTGAGAAGGTACAGCCCCAGCCCCACCGCCTCCGCCAATTGTTCCACGGCCTCCGGCGCCAGCACCTGCGCGGCGACGAGGCCCACGAAGACCACCAAGCCGATGACGGCCACGGCCGTGATGACCCAGTAGCGCGTGAGGGCCACCTGGGTCAGGCTCACCGAACGCTGCTGCGCCCGCAGCCGGCGCAGGCTGGTGAGGGCCAGCCCGCACAGCCCCAGGGTGAAGTACAGCAGCACCGGCAGCAGCACATCGCGGCCGGTGTAGACCGGGTTGAGGGTGTTCACGCTCAGCAGCGCGGCCAGGGCGAACACGCCCGTGTAGAACGTGCCGGCGACGGTGTGGTGGCCGATGGCGGCGCGGCCCAGGTGGATGCCGTTCCACCAGGCATACAGGTGCACCAGGAAGGTGGGCACGGCCACGGCCGCAACCTGGCCCAGATTGGGCAGCAGGTACCACGGCTCGCCCCCGAATTGCCAGGGAAAGGCCAGCAAGGTGGCAACGGCTACCGCTCCGGCCCCGCCGAAGCCCACCACCAGGCGCGTGCGCTTGATGGCCCAACGCGGCTGGCGCAGGGCCAGGCGCGTGACGTGCGCGCCGGCCAGCACCAGCACCAAGATGAGCAAGGGCAAGTGCGGCGGCACGGGCCGGCCCGGCAGCGCCAGGCGCAGCACCCACCCCAGCCACAAGTTGAGCCACAGCGTAATGATGGCGGCGGCCAGGCCCAGCACGGTGAAATCCTCGAGCCAGGCCAGCCGTTTCACCGCTTGCTCCCGTTGCTCGCCTGGGTCTGGAGGGCTTGCAGCTCGTTCAGCGCGCCCTGGGCTGTGCGGGCTTCGTCCAGCGAGGGCGGCTCGGCGCCATAGCGCGCGCGCTCGTAGGCGCCGGTGAGCGTGTGGATGGCGGCGCGGCCCTGCGGCATGGCGCGGGCCAGGGCCTCGCCGTAGCTGGCCGGGGTTTGGCCGGCGGCGCGGCTCTGGGTGACCGTGCGGGCCCATTCCAGCATGGCCTGGTAGGCCCGCCGCACGATCAGGCGCGGATCGTCGCCGGGGCCGGCCAGGGCCAGGTAAGGCACCACCTCCGCGGCGGCCGGCTTGCGCCGGTTTAGAAATTGCTTGAGCTGGCCCCACAGCAGCTCGGGCGTGGCGATGCTGTCGCGCACCTCATCGCTGTCGCGGCGGTTGAGCTGGCCCAGGCGGCGGACCGACCACCACAACACCAGGCCCACCACGACCAGCAGCAGCACGAAGAACAGGATCTGGCGCGCGGCCGCGAGGCCGGGGTTGTCGGCAAAGAGCTGCACGGCTTGGTCGGCCTGGTCGGTCACCGTCCCCGAATTGCTAAATTCAATGATCTCGTCGGGCGCGCCGGGGCGGCCAAAATGCAGGAGGGCCTGCATGATCGGGAAGACGATCAGCGCCACCAGGGCCGCCAGCACGGCCAAGGCGTAGGCCACCACAAAGGTCAGCCCATCCAGCAGGCCGCGCGTGGCGCGGCCAAGGCTGTCATACACACCGGGCGAGAATAAGGTCGCGGCCACCAGCCCCGCCGCCAGGATGACGCCAATAACGCTGGCGATGGTGATGAGCCAATAGCGGTTGAGGGCCAGCCGCGTGCCGGTGGCGCCTTCGTGATAGCTGCGCGCGTTCTCAAAGCTCACCAGCGCCAGCGCCCCCAGCCCGGCGCCAAACAGGGCGACCGTGGTGCTCACGGCCTCGCCCGGCGCGATGAGGGGGTTGGACTGGTTCACCGCGAAGAGCAGCGCCAGCCCGATGACGCCCACCCCGAACGAGCGCTCCAGGAACTGCTGCGGCCAGTTGGCGACGGCTAACTGGATGCCCTGCCACCACATGAAGGCGCAGGCCAGCAATGCCATCAGCACCGGCGAGATGTATTGGCCCCAATCGCCCAGCGCGACCAGGAAGGCGCCTATGCCGGCGAAGCGAAACGTCCACCAGAGGGCGGCGGCAATCGCGGCCAGCCCGGCCCCCACGATCAGCAGGCGGGCCGGCCCCAGCCCGCCGCTGCGCTCCAGCGAGACGCGCGTCAGCAGGGCCGCGCCAAACACCAGCAGCCCCAGCAGCAGCGGCGAGACAGGCGGGTAGTTCACCTCCGGCAAGCCGGCGCGCGCCACCCACAGCACCCACAGGCCCACCCAGGCTGCCGTGAGCGTGGCCACCGCCACGGGGAAGACCAGGTCCTCAATCCAGTTCGAGCGCTTCAATCTCGTTCCAGTTTTGCTTGACGAAGTAGATGGGCAGCTCGTCGGGCAGGGGCAGCTCCCCGAGTGGCTGGTCCTGGTCGTTGGCGATGATCAGCGATACGGGATGCCCCGCGTCGTGCAGGGTGAGCAGGGCCGAGAGGATGGCCTCGTTGACGATGGCCGAGACCGCGATGACCGTGGCCCCGTAGGGCATCTGCGCGGCCTCGAGGCGCAGCAGTTGGTCAAAGGGCAGGTTGGTGAAGTGGGTGAGCTGCGCCATGGTCTCGAGGATGCGGGTGAGCTGCGCGCCGTGGCGCGAGGGCGGCAGTCGCACGCGGCGGGCCTCGTCGCGCGCGCTGTTGTTGGTGTACAAGCCCACCGGGTAGCGCGCCTCCAGGCCGGCCTGGGCCAGCGAGGCGCCCACCACGATGACGGTTTCCATGTAATCGGCGATGACGCCCGCATAGGCGTGCGGCAGGGTCTGGCCATTGAGGAAGAGCACGAGCTGCTGCGAGGCGCCCGGCTCGAAGACCTTGGTCTGGAGCTGGCCGCGGCGGGCGGTACTCTTCCAATGGATGTGGCGCACGCTGTCGCCGGGCCGGTAGTCGCGGATGCCGGCCAGGGCCAGCGGGTCTTCGATGATGCGGCGCTCGGCGCGCAGCTCGCCGCCGGGCCGGGCCGCGCGCAGGCGCAGCTGCTCGATCGGCACGAGGCGGGGGTAGACCAGCACGGTTTGCCGCGAGGCCACCTCGTTAACCCGGAGCTGAAAGCCAAAGATGTCGCCGGACGAGAGCTTGACCGGGCCGAACTCAAAGGCGCCGCGCCGCTCGCCGGTGATGCGGTAGCGGCGCCGCACGCGTTCGTACCAGCGCAGGCTGAGCAGGTTGGTGAGCGTGCGGCGGTGCGGCCGGCTGGAGGCGCCCAGCTCGGTGCGCTCGACCAGGAAGTCTTCGGGGAACTCGTCTTCGGCCTTCAGCCAGGCCAGGGGCAGGGGCTTGGCGTTGACGATCTCGATCCAGACTTCGGTCTGCTCGCCGCAGAAGATGCGCTCGGACTCAAAGCGGCGGGTGTAGCTGACCCCATCCAGACAGTAGCGGCCCCACAGCGCCGACGCGCCGCCCACCAGCCCCAGCAAGACGACCAGCAGCAGCAGCAGCGGGCTGCGCAGCAGCAGGCTGACGATGAGCAGCGCCAGGAGTAGAAAGCGCCCGGCGCGACCGGTCATGCCGGGGTCTCCGACCAGGACTCTTCGACGGGCACCGGCACCTTGGCGATGACCTCGCGCAGGATGTCCACCACGGCCTTGCCGCGCAGCCGCGACTGGCCGGAGGGCATGAGCCGGTGCGCGAGGGTGGCGATGACCAGACCCTGCACGTCATCGGGAATGACGTAGTTGCGGCCACGCATGGCCGCCAGCGCTTGCGCGCAGCGGTAGAGCGCCAGCGCCCCGCGCGGGCTGGCGCCCAGCGCCACGGCCGGGCTCTCGCGCGTGGCGCGCACCAGGCCCAGGATGTAGCTCTCCACCGGCTCGCTCAAGTGCACGCGCCGGCACAGGCTGCCCAGCGCCACCACCTGCTCGCCGGAGGCCACGGGCTCCAGCTCTTCCAGCGGCTCGGCCGTGCGGAAGCGCCGCAGGATTTCGCGCTCTTCGTTGGCTTCGGGATAGCCCAGGGACAGCCGCAGCAGGAAGCGGTCGAGCTGCGCTTCGGGCAAGGGAAAGGTGCCCTCCAGCTCGATGGGGTTCTGGGTGGCAATGACCAGGAAGGGCCGGGGCAGGGGGCGGGTGACGCCGTCCACCGTCACCTGGCGCTCTTCCATGGCTTCCAGCAGGGCGCTCTGCGTGCGCGGGCCGGCGCGGTTGATCTCGTCGGCCAGCACCACCTGCGACATGATCGGCCCGGGGCGGAACTCGAAGTCGGAGGTCTTCTGGTTGAAGATGCTGACTCCGGTCACGTCCGAGGGGAGCAGGTCGGGGGTGAACTGGATGCGGCTGAAACTGGCGCCGACGGAGCGCGCCAGGGCCTTGGCCAGGGTGGTTTTGCCCAGGCCGGGCACGTCTTCCAGCAGCACGTGGCCTTGGGTGAGCAGGGCCACCAGCAGCAGCTCCACCGACGCCGCCTTGCCGACGATGACCCGGCCGATGTTGTCCCGCAGGGCCTTGGTGGTGACTTGTACCGCTTGGACATTCGTCATGCCGGGAGGCTCCCTGGCCGGGTTGGGCACCCGCTCAGCGCATTTCTGGGATGGCGGGCCGGTTGTGGGGTGACAGGCTCGACCCGGCCAAATTGGCTTTGCTCAGATCGGTCTGCTTCAGGTTCGCGCCGGCCAAGTCGGCGCCTTCAAACTTGGCGCCGGTCAGGTCGGCGCCGGTCAGGTCGACGCCCTTCAGGTTGGCGAGCGTCAGGTCGGCGTGCAGCAGCCGCGCCCCGGTGAGATCGGCGCCGGAAAGGTCGGCCTCGGTCAGGTTGGCGCCGCTCAGGTTGGCGCGGTTCAGGTCGCTCTTGTTGAGCTTGACGCGCGTCAGGCGCGCGCGCGTCAGGTTCGCCTCGAACATGTTGGCGAGCTGCAGGTCGGCGCCGGTCAAGTTGGCGCCGGCCAAGTCGGCCTTGCTGAAGTCGGCCCGGGCGCCGGTCGTGCTGTTCAGATTGGCGCCCATCATCGTGGCCATGCTGAAGCTGGTGCGCGCCAGGTTGGCCTCGGTCAGGTCGGCTTCGCTCAGGTCGGCCTTGCCCAAATCGGCGCGGGTCAGGTCGGTGCGGATCAGGTTGGCGCCCACCAGGATGGCGCGGCTCAGGATGGCCTCGTACAGGTTGGCGCTGCTCAGGTTGGCCCGGCTCAGGTTGGTGCGGATCAGGGTCGCCCGGCTCAGGTCGGTTCGGTTCAGGTTGGCCCAGCTCAGGTCGGCGCTGCTCAGGTCGGCCAGCCACAGGCTGGCGTCGCTCAGGTCTATCTTAACTAACCACAAAGGCCGCGGACGGTTCAATAAATCGTAAATTTGGTAGGGGGTGAGTTGGGTCACGGCGTCCTCCCGGGGCGGCCAATGGGCCAGGCGTGCCAGTCAATAGGCTGATTTTACACGGTAAGGCCATTTAGCATAGCGGCCTGGTCTCATCGGGCGATTTTCGGCCTGGGGGCGGGTGGCAGGCGGCAGATGGCAGTAGGCAGTCGGCAGGCAGGGCTGGCGGCGGAGTTGACCATAACCGGTGAGGGCGGTGAGGCCAGAAGTCAACATCTCAAGTCATTTGCATTTGTTCCCTTGAGGGGCGGCATAGTCGGGCCGAAGCCGTGGTGGCAGTAGCGGCACTTTATAAACTCGTTTTCAATGCACGACCGTTGTGTGACAGGCATTGGGCGGCCGCCGGCTGGGTTTTGAGTTAGTCAGGTACGGCCGCGAAGAACCGCGGGCCGCGAAATCCTGCGGGCTGCGAAAGGCGGCACGCCAGGGCAGCGCCTAAGGGGTGCGTCCGGCAAACGGCGCTATGTTGGTCGCGAGCGCTCGCCCTCATCCCCGCCCCTTCTCCCGCTGGGAGAAGGGTGCCTTTTCCACGGGTAGCATCTAAATATTTGCTGGATGAATCGCATTGACTGAGCGTAGGCAAGAATTGTTGCATCAGCAAGAGGCAATCTCAAAGCCGCCGCGGGGCGGGGTTGAGACCCGCCGCATCCCCACCCTCCCAGGGTCTGGGTGCGGAATTGGTTGGCGGGGCCCGCCGGTAGGCTTACTGGCCGAGGCTGTGCCTCAGCACGCTGGGCAGCAGCGCATACCACTCCGTGGCGCGCACCATGTCGTCCAGCGGCACCTGATCGAGCAGGCTGTGGGCGGTGGTCTCGACGCCCGCCGCGAAAATGATGGTGGGGATATTGGCCTTGCCCATCCAGTAGATGGCGTTGGTCGAAAAGTTCAGGCGGCCGGTCTTGGGCTGGCCGCCCCACAGGGCACGGCTGGTCTCCATGCCGGCCCGCACAAACGGGTGGTCTTGTGGCAGCGCCCAGGCCGGGAAGTACTTTTCCACCGGGAAGACGAAGCCGGTATAGCTGGGGGTGTCGTACTGCATGATTTCGACCTTGACCTGGCCGCGCTCGTCGTGGGGGATGAGGGCCTCCACCTGCGCCAGGGCCTCTTCCTTGCTCTCGCCAAAGGTCAGGCGCCGGTCGACGTAGAGCGTACACTCGTCGGGCACGGCGTTGAGCGAGGGCGAGCGGCTCTGGATGATGCTGGCCGTGATGCGGCCCTGGCCGAGGAACGGGTCGATGTGGAGCTGGTCGTTGAGGTCGCGGATGCCGGTCAGCACGGGGATTAGCCGGTAGATGGCGTTTTCGCCGAGCTGGTTGGAGGCAGCGTGCGCCGAGCGCCCCTTGGCCACGATCTTGAGTTCCACGCGCCCCTTGTGGCCGCGATAGACGTTCATTTCGGTCGGCTCGCCCACCACCACATAGTCGGGCCGGATACCTTCCACCTCCACCAGCGCCTGGCAGGACTGGCCGTCGCAGTCTTCTTCCATGTTGCCGAAATAATAGACGGTGAAGCCGTCCAGCAGGCCCAGGTCGCGGGCGATGGCGAGGCCGTAGAGCATGCCGGGCGTGGACTGCTTTTCGTCGCCGGCGCCGCGCGCAAAGAGCACGCCATTCTCGACCTTGCCCTCGAATGGGTCCCAGCCCCAGTCGGCGCGGTCGCCCACGTCCACCGTGTCCAGGTGCGAGTCGTAGATCAGCACGGTCGGGCCGTCGCCCAGCCGGCCGAGCACGTTGCCCATCTGGTCGAAGCGGGTGCCGGCGAAGCCCAGGCGGTTCATCTCGTCGATGACGCGCCGGCCGACCGCGCCGATGTTGCCCATGATGCTGGGGATAGCGCACAGGTCGCGCATAAAGCCGATCAGGTCATCGCGCCGCTCGGCGACACGCGCCTTGATCTGCTCGGTCAGCGCCGTGGAAGCTGGCATGTTCGTCATGGCTAGGCGGGGGTCGCGGCCGGCGCGGACTTATCTTCGCCGGTGGACACGCCCACCACGCTAAAGCCGGCGTCCACGTAGTGCACTTCGCCGGTCACCCCGGCGGCCCAGGCGGAGCACAGGTACAGGGCGGCGTTGCCCACGTCGTCAATGGTGACGTTGCGGCGCAGCGGCGCCACGTCCTTGAAGGCCGAGTGCATCGACTTGAAGCCCGCCACCCCGGCGGCGGCGAGGGTGCGGATGGGCCCGGCCGAGATGGCATTCACCCGGATGTGCTTGTCATCCTTGCCCATATCCACGGCCAGGTAGCGCACGCTGGCTTCCAGCGCGGCCTTGGCCACGCCCATGACGTTGTAGCTCGGCACGGCCTTGACGGCGCCCAGGTAGGTCAGGGTGAGCATGGCGCCATGGGGCCGCATGAGGGGCAGGGCGGCGGCGGCCAGCGCGGTGAAGGAGTAGACGCTGATGTCCATGGCCAGGTGGAAGCCGGCGCGGGAGGTGTTGTAGTACGGCCCGGACAGCTCGTCGCGGTTGGCAAAGGCCACGGCATGCACCAGGATGTCGATCGCACCGTACTGGGCCTTCACCTTCTCGAACAGCGCGGCAATGTCCTCGTCCTTGGTCACGTCGCACGGCTCGACAAAGGTCGACCCGACCGAGGCGGCCAGCGGGCGCACGCGCTTGGCCAGCAGCTCGCCGGCATAGCTAAAGGCCAGCGTCGCGCCTTCGCGCGCAAACGCCTGGGCAATGCCCCAGGCGATGCTGTGGTCGTTGGCCACGCCGAAGATGAGGGCGGTCTTGCCGGATAAGAGTCCCATCGGTAGCTCCTTCTGGTAGAAAACGTAAAGGGTAATTGGTAATTGGTAATTGAGGAAACCCACGAGGCTTGGAATAGTTACTAATTACCAATTACCGCTTGTAACACTGTAGTTCCATAACACCCCCTTCCACGGCTCGGGTGTGTTGTTCAGCCCGATGCGCGGGCCGAGGCTGACGGCGGTGTTGGGCACGGGCGGGGCGCTTTCGATAAAAAGCTCCGCGCCGCGCGCGCACAGGTCGTGGCCGTTGAGGCGCTTGTCGATGACCAGGGCCTGAGCCAGTTTCGCCGGTCCATCGGTCAGCCGGGCCGGCGTGGCGGCCGGCCGGGGGCGCAGCGCCTGCATCACGTCCAGTCCTTCTTCGGGCAGGATGGCTCGGATGAGCACCGCCGCCGGGAAGCCCTGGGCCTCGGTGACCACGTTCAGCAGCCAGTGCAGGCCGTAGGTGAAGTACACGTAGGCGTGCCCGGGCGGGCCGAACATCACCGCCGAGCGGGGCGTCAGGCCAAAGCGAGCGTGGCAGGCCAGGTCGGTCTGGCCGATATAGGCTTCGGTTTCGGTGATCAGGCCGGACAGGCGCCGGCCAGCATGGATGCGTACCAGCCGCTGGCCGAGCAGTTCGCGCGCCACCTGTTCGGTGGGGCGGGCGAAGAACCGGCGCGGGAGGCGTGGCATGCGAGCATTGTAACGGAGGGCGGAGGCTTCGCAAAGTCGGCAGAAGGCAGTGGACAGTGGACAGTGGACAGTGGACAGTGGTTAGTGGTCAGTTCAGTTGGCATTCCACGCCCATGCGCCTTCGCATAATGGGAAGCGCGGCATGCTTCGCGAAGCCGCCCCCGTGTGAAAGAGTACGTTTGATGGCGGTGGGAGCGGATTGCATCCGCGATCCCTGCTTGTGAATAATTCTACGTCCGAGTGAAACTCGACTTCGCACATCATCCGTCGCGTGAAGGGGGTGTTTGCCGTCAGCGTCTTAACCACTGACCACTTCCCACTAACCACCGCCTCTTCGCTGCCGCACGGCCTCGTACAGCAGCAGCGCGGCCGCGGTGGCCACGTTGAGCGAGTTGACCTGCCCCAACATGGGGATGCGCACCTGTACGCTGGCCTGGGCCAGCCAGGCCTCGCTGAGACCCGCGTGCTCGGCGCCGACGGCAATGGCGACCGGCCCGGTGAGATCGGCCGCGGTGTAGGCCTGGCTGGCCTGCGGGGTGGCGGCCACCACCGGGATGCCGCGCGCGCGCAGCCAGGCAAAGGCCTCGGCCGCCGTGGCCTCGGCCACGGGCACGGTGAAGAGCGTGCCGCGGCTGGAGCGCACGACGTTGGGGTTGTTGAGATCGGTGGCGGGGTCGCAGACGATGACGCCGGTGACGCCGGCCGCGTCGGCCGAGCGCAGCAGCGCACCCAGGTTGCCGGGCTTCTCGATGGACTCCGCGATCAGCAGCAAGGGGAGCTCGGCGCTGGGCAGGTCGTCCAGCCCGCGGCGCACGGCCGGCAGCACGGCCAGCCAGCCATCGGGGTTCTCGCGGTAGGCCATCTTTTCAAAGACCGTCCCGCTGACTTCGAAGACCTCGGCGGAGGCCGCCTTGGCCTGCTCCAGCAGCGCGGCCTGGTCCGCGTTGAGCCAGCCCGGGCAGAAAAACAGCGCCTGGAGCCGGGCGCCGCCGGCCAGCGCCAGCGACAACTCCTCGCTGCCTTCCACCAGCAGCAAGCCTTCGCGCTCGCGGTGGCGCCGGTCGCGCAAACGCACCACTTGTTTGACGCGCGGGTTCTGCGGGCTCGTAATGGTCGGGGCCATAGGCGGCGACTATAGCATGAATTGGAGCAGGCAATGGTTTCGAGGGAATGGAGTATATTAACCAGCGTCACGACGAACACGCTGCCAGCCGCGCAATCCGTTTCCAAATCTGCTGCCCATGACCGCGCTTCCCCGAATCTATCCACCCGGCCCCAAGCCCCTCCTACGCGGGGCGGTATCCCCGCTGGCGCTGCTGGCCTTCCGCCGCGACCCGCCCGGCTTCCTGCGCGCCCTGGCGGCGCGCTATGGCGACCTGGTCTATTTCCGGGCGCGCGGGCGCAGCTTCTACCTCGTCAACCACCCCGATTATCTGGAGGAAGTGCTGGTCAAGCAGCACCGCCACTTCATTAAAGGCCCCACGTTGCAGATGACCCGGCATGTGATGGGCGCGGGACTGCTGGCCAGCGAGGGCGATTTTCATTTGCGGCAGCGGCGGCTGATCCAGCCGATCTTTCACCGCCAGCGCATCGAGGGCTACGGGCAATTGATGGTGGACTACGCGGCGCGGCTGGCCCAGCGCTGGCAGCCGGGCACGCGCCTGAACATTGCCGAAGAAATGATGGCGCTGACCCTGTCGATCGTGGGCAAGACCTTGTTTGGCACCGAGGTGGAGGCGGAAGCGGCCGAGGTGGGCCAGGCCCTGTACGTGCTGCTCGAAGCCTTTGAGCGCCTCAACAGCCCGCTGATCAGCCTGTACTTCCGGCTCAACTTGCCCGTGCTTAAGCCGGCCGAGGCCGCGCGCGACCGGCTGAACGCAATCATTAACGGCATGGTGGCGGAGCATCGGGCGGGCGGCGACCGGGGGGACCTGCTGTCGATGCTGCTGGCCGCCCAGCACGAAGACAGCGGCCAGGGCATGACCGATGAACAGGTGCGCAACGAGGCCATGACGCTGTTCCTGGCCGGGCACGAGACCACGGCTAATGCGCTGACTTGGACCTGGTATCTGCTGTCGCAAAACCCGGCCGAGGCTGCCGGCCTGCACGCCGAGCTGGACACGGTGCTGGCGGGGCGTCTGCCCACCGTGCCGGACCTGCCGCGCCTGGCATATACCCGCCGCGTGGTGGCCGAGGCGCTGCGGCTGTATCCGCCCGGGTGGGCCATCGGCCGCAGCGTGGTCAAAGACGTGGAGCTCGGCGGGTACACCCTGCCGGCCGGCGCCACCGTCATCCTCAGCCAGTGGGTGACGCACCACGATGCCCGCTTCTACCCCGACCCCTTTGCCTTCCAGCCCGACCGCTGGCTGCCGGAGGCCGTGGCCAGCCGGCCCAAGTTGACCTATTTCCCCTTTAGCGCCGGCCCGCGCCTGTGCATCGGCGAACAGTTCGCCTGGATGGAGCTGATCCTGGTGGTGGCCACCCTGGCCCAACAGTGGCGGCTCAGCCTGGCGCCCGGCCAGCGTGTGGCGCTGCGCCCGCAGCTTACCCTGCGGCCCAAAGGCGGGATGCCGATGCTCCTGGAGCGGCGCTCAGGGTGTCCATAGCACCACCGGCGCGTGCAGGAACTCGATCCCCAACCCCCCACAGCTCCCAACCGGTGGCGCTGTCGAACCGCCGGAAATACAGCCGGTCGCGGACCACCGTTATTTCCGACGGATTAAGGGTTATGCCGAGCTTTCCTGCAGCCGGGTTACGTGCCCTCCGCCTCGAGGGCGGCCGCATACGGCGCGCTGGCCTCGAGGACGTATGCAACGAACTTCAGCGTGCTTTTGAAATCTTCGGGGTCAGGCGGCAGACCGCCGACGTCCCAGCCACTGGCCGCCCGCGCCCGCTCGTCCCAGGCCCGGTCGATCAGCCCCGCCCAAGACGGATCCAAGGCGGCCTTGGCCCACTCGGTGCCGGCGCGTTTGGAGCCGACGCGGCCCGTCTGGAGATCGTGCAGCATGCGGCAGAAGTTCAAGACCGCAAAAGCTTGATAGAAGCGGCTGCGGATACAGTCGGGTTCCGCCGCGATTTGCTGCCCCCAAGCGTGCATGGCCGCCATGATTTCCTCACGCAGCGCACGGACGGGTATCAGATCAACCAGGGTGCCCGGCCTTGGCCCAAACACAGCAATTCCGTGCTCACGCACCTGCGACCGGACGACGAGGGTATTGTCGTGGTCGGACCTGATGAGGGTGCGGCTGCCGTGGTCGACATACCAGATGGGTTGGCCGCGCTGGGTTAGATCCGTGAGCACCGCCCGCGGGATGTAGGAGCCTTCCAGGTGCCGGGCCCAATGCCAGGGCAGGTCGGGTAGCTGCGCGTGCAGGGTCCGCAAAGCGGTGACTTGAGCGTCGGTCAGTTCCCCCTCGACCACGACGATGAAGTCGACATCGCTGTGCTCGTCAAAGTCACCGACCGCGAAAGAACCTTGCAGGTAAACGAGCCAGTGCCAACTGCGATAAGCAGCGCAAGTGATGTCTTTGATAGGGCCTTACGAAGAGAAAAGTTCATAGCGGTTTCTCCCGGGATCTCGGTTGCCTATTCGTCCAGCAGGATACAATTCTAATTGATCCACACGGTTGCCTGGTAGTTCGCAGAGTTCCACCTCGGGCCGGTGAAAGGAACTACGGCGAATAACCAGCCTCCCTTTGGAACTAGCAAGGTGGCCAAGTTTGGGCCCCACCATCCCCAATTACTTATACAGCCAGCTGACGAAGCGCAAGTCGCGGCATCGCCGCCGAACTCGCCCCGGTACTGCTCGTAGACGCAGCGCTGGAGGCCGTAAAAGCCTTCCCACACGCGGCCGCTGCTGGCGGTGTAGCCGGCCCAGTGGGCCTCGGGCTGCACGGGTTCCAGCCGCACGCTGTATTCATTGTCCTTGAGGCGGATGACCAGCACCGACTCCGTGGCGCAGCGCCCGCGCAGCCAGACGTAGTTGGCGCCAACACGGTGGAAGACGTACATCGCGCCGCCCAGCGCCGAGACGTAAAAGCCCTCCCACTGGGGCGAGTAGCCGCCAAAGATCATGCGGCGCGTGCCGGGCAGAGGTGACCCGGCCAGCAGGCCGCCGCCAAAAGTCAGCGACTCCGGGTCCTTCTGATAGCGGTCCCAGGCGTACTGCACCGGCCCAACCAGGGACTGGTCCAGGGGACAGTCCACCCCCCAACGGCCAGTGGCGAGATCGATGTTGATTTCGTATAGGACGGATGGGTTGAGCATGGCGGATATTATGCCATAGGGAGACGATCCGCTGCGCGCGACAGACGACTGTTGATGACTGGGTCGTGGACCTTGACCTGGGTCTGGGCAGGGCGAGAATGAGAAGGCCCTGAGACCCGTGCTGTTCGGCGTTAACCAGACGGCAGCATCCAGGGTAGAATAAATAGGCATACTGACACCCACATTGAGCAGCCCTGGCTGCCGGAGGTTGGCATGGCCGACATTGAGAAAAAACTGCACATCGAGGCGCCGCTGGAAGCGGTCTGGGCCGCCCTGACCGAGCCCGCGGCCATCATGGGCTGGATGGGCGAGGACAGCCAGGTGGCGGTTGACCTGCGGGTCGATGGGCCCTACCAGTTCTTCTACGGCGCGACGACGGGCATCTTCACGCACATTGAGGCGCCGCACGCCCTGGCTTACACCTGGCGCCAGGACGAGTGGCAGTCCGACTGGCCCGATTCGGTTGTAAGCTGGGAGCTGAAGCCCGACGGCAAGGGCACGCAGGTGCGCCTGACGCACGACACCTTTCCCAACGCGACCGAGCGCGACGGCCACGACGAGGGGTGGGACCTTTACTGGCTCAATCCCCTGAAGGATTGGCTGGAGGCGGAATAGCGGGGCGGGCATGCCTCACCTCTGGCGTTCGGTCGTCCTCGCTCACCTGATGCTGGCCCTGGCGGCCTGCGGCCAAGCCGCACCCACGGCTCTGCCCCCGCTCACCCGGATCGTTTCCACCGCGCCCGTCACGCCGTTAGCCACGGCCGCCCCACCCACCGCCGCGCCCGCCGACACCGGCTGGAGCGTCGTGGCGCCTGGCCTGGAACGGCGCGGCCTAACGGTGGCGCTGCCCGACTGGCCGCTGGGCGAGCCGTTGGTCGTTTTCCGCATTGACCGGGCCGCCTTTACATTGCGTGTCCTGTACACGCCCGGCTTCCCCAGCTTTGTCTCGGCCTGGGACCGCAAGGCGCGGCTGGTCTTCAACGGCGGCTTCTTTGATGAGAATGACGCCGCGCTGGGCCTGCTGGTAAGCGACGGCCGGGCGTATGGCCAATCCTACAACGGCGTCGGCGGCATGCTGGCGGTGAACTCGTTGGGGGTGCTGTCGCTGCGTTCGCTGGCGGCCGAGCCCTACCAGCCGTCGGAAGTGCTGGCCCAGGCCGTGCAGTGCTTTCCGGTGCTGGTGCGGCCGGATGGCACGGTCTTCGACCAGGCGGACGAGCAGCGCGCCCGCCGGACGGTGATCGGCCAGGATGTCACGGGGCGGCTGCTGTTGATCGTGGCGCCGCAGGGCGGCTTCACGCTGGCCGGTCTGGCCGGCTGGCTGCGCGGCTCGGACCTGGGCCTGACCCTGGCGCTCAACCTGGATGGCGGCGGCTCCACCGGCTACTACGCCGGCGCCGATGACCAGATCGACTCGCTGACGCCGGTGCCGGCGGTTATTGCTTTGTATGATAGATGAGATAAAAGGGAGTGGGGAACGGACGAAGTCCGTTCCCCACTCCCTTTTCCTCTTCCTCAACGCGCCGCGGGCTACAAACCGAGACGGTTGATCCCGTCAAAGGCGGCGGTCTTGTAGCACTCCGCCAGGGTGGGGTAATTGAACACGGCCTCGATAAAGTAGTCGATGCGCCCGCCAAAGCCATCACCGCCTGGCCGATGTGGATGAGCTCGCTGGCGCCTTCGCCGATGATGTGCACGCTCAGCAGTTGGCGGGTCTCCAGGTGGAAGATGAGCTTGAGTAGCCCGCTGCTGTCGCCGATGATCTGGCCGCGGGCGATCTCGCGGTAGTGGGCCTTGCCGACCTCGTAGGGCACGCCCTGCTGGGTAAGCTCCTCCTCGGTATGGCCGACCATCGAGATCTCGGGAATGGTGTAGATGCCGTAAGGGAACAGCTCGGGCACGCTGCGGGTGGGGATGCGTATCGCGGTTCCTGCGTTTTGCCTCACGCCCCAGCTCGCCAATTCGTTTAAAGTGACTGATGCCATGGTTCGTGCGGGTCTGTACGCCACCTCGCTTGGCCAAGGTCTTGGCAATTTCTGAAATTGATGGATTGGGGGATTCACGCATGTGGGATTTCGTTGTATGCTATCACCTAGAACGGATGTTTTGCAACCGCTTGAGAAGGAATGAGGAGAACACCAGATGTGCGAAAGCCCGATTAGCGTGAATGGCTTGGTCTGCGGCTTGGAGTTAGCCGTCAATGTCCGTGACAAAGAAACCGCCAGGCACTGGTATGCGGACAAACTGGGTATTGTTTTTGATGAGACAGATCGGGCGTACATTCGTGGCGTCACCCTGGTATTGTGGGGGTTCAGCAACGCGGCCCCGGCTTCGCACGTTGTTTATCAGTTTGTGACACCCAATC
The DNA here is from genome assembly GCA_964449185.1 of uncultured Anaerolineales bacterium. GTDB lineage: Bacteria > Chloroflexota > Anaerolineae > Anaerolineales > UBA6663 > CAYUYN01. Next base: position 16,240 of record CAYUYN010000050.1, read on the forward strand.
TTGAGAAGGCCCATGCTCTGCTAGGGGAGCGCGGGGTGCCGGTGTCAGACATTGATGGGCATGCCTGGAACTTCCTGGTCAGCGATCCGGATGGCAACAAGTTTGTGTTCTACACGCCCAGGAAGTGGCTCGCCAGCGGCGTGGCGCCGTACCCGCAAGGTTATCCGGCCATACCTGGCTAGTTTGCAGGGAGCGGGATTGGACTGGGAGGTGGGGATAGGGCTAAGAAAAGAGGGAAAGGAGGTTAGTGACGAACGACGAAGCCGCGAAGGAAAACTTTGTTGGCGCAGCTTCTACAGCGGACACTTGCGAAGTAGATTTGCTTCCCACACTCTTGGCAATTTCTGAACCGACTGTGTCTGTACCGTGCGTCTGATTTTCGCTTGTTTTCGATATGCGCTGCTTCTCTGATTCGTCGACAGGTACGGCAAACTCGACCACCAGCGGGCATAAGGTACACATTGTCTCCCGCCAAGAGGTGGCCACGGATACAGTGTGTCTTTCGGGCGTTGATCGCGTTAGGGCCGATACTGCTTTGCCCACCCCGAGGTGAGACTTTTGGGGGTGGAAATTAACTGAGTCTCACGGCTGCCGGCAGGCGTCGGCGCGCGCAGCGAGGACCGCGACCGGCCCGGCGGCGCCCTTGCCGTATCTAAAGAAACTGAGTAGTCTTGCCCTCCTATCGCCGACTAGAGCGGGTTCCCGTTGAGTGTACGGCGCGTGTTGCCAAACCGCTGCGAGGGCGTTCAGTTGAACGCCCCTACCCGCCGTAAACGCGAGCGGAACCCGCTCTA